>JAXKWB010000176.1:0-5206 GCA_036172385.1 Halanaerobiales bacterium
CTCAGCCAGTGAATCAGCCAGGGATGTAATCTCTTCTATAGAAGCATTCTGTTCCTGACTGGCGGCTGCCACCTCTTCCGTATTGGCAGATGTTTCTTCAGAAATACTGGCAATCTCACCAACTTCTTCTACAATTTCTTCAGTATAGCGGTCTACATCTGCTACAATTTTAATAGAATCAGCAATTCCTTCTGCAGCATTTCTGATTTTTTCTTCTATGTCAGCAAAAGATTCTTCTGCGCTGCTGACAACTTCTTCCCCATTCTTGATTTCATCAATTCCATCATCCATCCGTGAGCTTGCAGTTTTAGTTTCCTGCTTAACATCTTCTACTAATTTTCTGATCTCTCCCGCTGAATTTACCGATTCTTCAGCAAGTTCTCTAATTTCATCTGCAACAACAGAAAAGCCCCGGCCAGCCTCTCCTGCTCTTGCTGCTTCAATTGCTGCATTTAAAGCGAGTAAATTAGTCTGTTCAGCAATATTATTAATGATATTTAAAATCTCATCAATCTCATTAGAAATTGATTCCAAATTGGAAATTCCAGAGGCAACTTCCTGAATAGCATTTCTAATTTTAGCCATCTGGCTGCTAACTTTATCCATCTCTACTTTTCCACCTACTGCAGCTGTTTCCATTTCTTCTGCTAAATTTTCTACTTCCTGGTTTGATTGTTTCAGTTTTTCTATATCTCCAGCCAGAGTTTTAATCTGCTGATTAATGTTATCCACACTGGCTGCCTGATCATCAGCACCAGAAGCTACATCATTGATTGACTGAGCCACCTGAGTCGAAACATCTCCAACTTCAGTTGAAACCTCTTTTAAATAGGTTGATGATTCTTCCACCTCATCAGAAGCCTGATTAATATTTAAAATCACTTCTTTAAATTCTTTAACCATATTATTAAATGAACGACTTAACTTGCCTATTTCATCATTCTTATCAGCACTATCAGTCAATAATATTTTATCACTTAAATTACCAGAGGCCAGCTGATCAAATGCATTGATTAGAGATTTAAGTGGTTTTAACTGCCAGCTTAATAATAAATAACTAGAAACAAATAAAATAATAACTCCCAGTAAAGCAATTACCAATATAATATTTCTCAGGTTATTTACCGGCCCATTAATTACTGCAAGTGGAACATCAATCGCCATGTAAATCCCATATTCTTCACTTATTTGATCAAAATACTGAGTTCTACCATTAGCAACTCTTACTGCTGATTCCTGTTGACTATTAATCTGTTTTGTTAACCATTGATCTTCAATTTTTGTGCCCATCAATGATTTATCCAGATTACTTAAAATATATCCACTACTATTTATCAAACTAAAAGCTGAAACATTTTCCAGTGACTCTAAAGTATCACTGTAAAATACATTAAGATTTGTAGCCATTACATAATAACCAATTACCTCTTTTTTCCCTTCAGCTGTTTCATTAGTAATCTCTGACTGAAATAAGACATGAGGTTTACCATTTATAATATGTACTTCTTCGCTGGAAACATTCTTATACTGGTCTACGGGTAATTTTTTACCAGCATAATCATAAATATTTTTTTCCCCTTCAATTCTCGAATCTACCAGAACCAGACCTTCAGTGGTTGTTACATAAGAAAATTGAGTTTCTTCAAACATCCGATTATTATCTCTCAACAAAGCTGCCCTGTTAAGAAAAGTGCTCATCCAGCCTCCATTAGCAAGATCAATAATCTCACCATCTTCAATATAATAATTACTCATATTGGCCAGATTAAAAACATCTTCAAAGCTGGCAAAATAATTAGTCCTCTCTTCAAGTCGATTTAACTGTCCCAAAATTTCCTGCCTCTGATTTTCCCTGATCAGATTAATTCTCTGGTCAATTTGATCAGACATTATATCTCGAGTATAGCTATAAGTAAAAAATGAAACTGCAGCCATAACAGCAACTACAATAATTGTTAAAATTAAACTAATTTTCCATTTTAAATCCATGTTTTTTAGCAATAGCAACATCCCCTATTATTAATAATTTATATTTTAACCCTTACTATATACTTTGATTTAAATCTGCAAAATCCTGCTTGTTTTTTAAATTTATTCCGAAAATAGGGGGGATACCAGAAAATCATTAAATCTCCTGGTATTATAATTTATACTGTATTCCACTAGATTTCTTCTGGCATATCTCTGGTTGCCACAATATCTGCACCGGTATCCAGTATATTTTCTATCAAAATCTCACCCATTTTAATGGGTGCTTCAATTTCTTTCTTGCCTATAATCTGCATAGCTGCAAACATCTTTTCTAATGGTATCTGTTTTGTCGTCTTTACCGGACAGAGAGCTAAGGCACCATTTTTTACTCGAATTGTAGTTGGTAAGATTCTTGTTGGAGCTACTATCTCTTCTTTAGCATAATCCTGACCCTGGGGACAGGCATTTCCTTTAATATCTATAATTTCATCACCTTCGTACTCAACTGTTACTTCACAGCCTTTGGGACAGGCTACACAGGTCAGGCTTTTCGTTTCTATCATTTTATTCTCCCTCCTTTTCGATTATCTCGACTTTAATTTCACTTAAATTATCCAGACCATCCAGAGTCTTCTGAGCCAGAGGTACACTGATCATTTCTCCTGGTTTGGCAAAAGGTTCCGAAAACGAGTATAATTTTTCTCCATCTGCATATAAGTTGATATCCACAGCGGTTAATGGAGTTGATACCCTCATATAAAGAGGAATTCTTTTGCGGTCTCCAGCTTCAAGTTCAATTTTCTGCGGAATAACATAACTTACATTCTCTCCAGCTTTTATTTCTGCACACTGACCGGATTTTTCGAAATTATTTTTTATATATTTTGCAGCATGTTTACCGGCAATCTGAGATTCTTCAGTAACCCAGTCTACCAAATCATGAACATGCAGGACATTACCACAGGCAAAAATGCCTTCTATATTTGTTTCTCGTCCTTCATTGACTATAGGACCTCCAGTACGGTCATCCAGAACAACATCAGCCTTTTTGGATAATTCATTTTCCGGAATTAAACCTACAGATAATAATAAAGTATCGGCTTTAATAGTTTTGGCTGTTTCTGGTATAGGTTTTAGGTTTTCATCAACCTCGGAAATCTCAACAGCCTCTAATCTCCCTTCACCTTTAATTGCAGTTACTGTATGATTTAACATTAAAGGAATATCATAATCTTCCAGACACTGGACAACATTCCTGGTTAAACCACCTGTGTAAGGCAAAAGCTCACAAACCGCTTTTACATCAGCACCTTCCAATTTCATTCTCCGGGCCATAATCAAACCAATATCTCCAGAACCGAGAATTACTACCTCATCTCCCGGCACAAATCCCTCTATATTTGTATAACGCTGAGCGGTTCCTGCAGTTATAACTCCAGCCGGTCTTGTGCCTGGAATTCCAATCGCACCTGCGGTTCTTTCACGACATCCCATTGCCAGTACTACTGCTCCGGCTTCTATCTCCAGAAAACCTTCTTTTTTATTCATCGCATATACTTTTCTATCTTTTGTTACATCCAGGACCATAGTATCCAGTTTAATTTCTATATTTCTTTCTTTTACATCATTAATAAATCTCTGTGCATATTCCGGTCCGGTAAGTTCTTCCTTAAAATAGTGAAGCCCAAAACCATTATGAATACACTGGGGTAAGATTCCACCAAGTTCAAAGTCTCTTTCCAGGATCATTACATCTTCAATACCTTCATCATAAGCCTTTTTAGCAGCAGCCAGACCAGCTGGTCCCCCACCAATAACAACTAAATCTTTTTTTAGATTAAGCATTATCCATCACCTTACTTCCCAGTAATTGCTTGATTTTATATTCTAAAATCTGAGAATTTACTTCTTCCTGTTTAACTTCAGTCGGATCTATACCAAGTTCTTCTGCCAAAATATCGACTACTCTTGGACCACAGAATCCAGCCTGACATCTTCCAGCTCCAGCCCTGGTTCTGCGTTTAACTGCATTTACTGTTCTGGCACCTACCGGGTTGTTAATTGCATCTAGTATTTCTTGATAAGAAACTGTTTCACAGCGGCAGATAATTTGGCCATAATTCTTATTCTGATCCACCATTTTAGCTCTTTCTTTATTTGACATTTCATAAAATCTAACCGGTTCTTCTCTAGTCTCTATATAATCTTTTTTTTCTGATAAAGTTAAACCTTCATCTCTTAGAATATCAACTGTATAACCTGCAACTGCTGTAGAAGATGCAAGACCTGGAGACTGAATACCAGCAACATTAACAAATCCCTTAACATTTTCTGCAGCTTCAATCACAAAATCTTCAGTGTCATCTGCAGCTCTCAAACCTGCAAAAACTCTAATTGTATCTCGCAGATCAAGTTCTGGATAAAGCTTTTTTGCACCTTGATAAACTTCATTTAAACCTTTTTTGGTTGTTGCAAGATCGGTTTTACTCTCAACATTTTCAGAAGTAGGTCCAATCAAAAGATTATTTTCAACGGTTGGAGTTACTACAATACCTTTACTGATTGGAGTAGGAACTGGAAAAACTACATGATTAACTTCAAAATCTTTTGCATGATCATAAATATAATATTCACCCTTGCGAGGAGTAATATTGATTTTTTCAACTCCTACCATCTTTGCAATTTCATCTGCATAGAGACCAGCAGCATTAACCACAAAGTCTGCAGCAAAATCACCCTGATTAGTTTTAACTCCAACAATTTTTCCATCCTCAGTCAAAACATCTTCAACAGCTGTTTCTAACTTCACCTCAGCACCATTAGCTACTGCATTCTGAGCCATTGCCAGAGCTGCTTCCCAGGGTGTAATAACTCCTGCGGTTGGGGCCCAGAGAGCTTTTACAGCATCTCTGGAAATGTTTGGTTCATGTTCGAACAACCAGTCACGATCAACAATTTCCATATTTTTAACTTTATTTTTAAGTCCTTTTTGATATAACTCATCGATTACATTTAAATCGTCACCCTCAAGACCTACTACTAATGATCCGATTTCGTTATAAGGAATATTTAATTTTTTAGAAACTTCTCTAATTTCTTCATTCCCTTTTACATTTAATTGTCCTTTAAGTTTATCTGGATCAGCATTATAACCTGCATGCATAATTGCTGTATTAGCTTTTGTCGTGCCTGTAGCTACATCTGCTTCTTTTTCTAAAAGTAAAATATCTAAGTT
>JAXKWB010000177.1:0-8941 GCA_036172385.1 Halanaerobiales bacterium
TTTTTATAGTTCTTATAAGACTAAAATTCTATCTCATTTTTATCAAGGCAATCTATTCACTATTATAGCAGAAAAATACTACTAAATCGAATTTGCGGACAAATGATTAATTTCACATCTTTTGGCTGCTTCAATAATAAATCCCCTGAGAATTTAAGCTGCCTGTTAAAGCAACTTAAAAGACTCAGGGGAAATAAAATTATTTCATTTTTATAACTAAATTATTTTCTAATTCGAATTTCTGAGTAAACTACGATGCCAGATTTGCAAAGAGGAAAATGCTGATCATATAGATTAGATAAAAAGCTGCAGCTGCAGCAGCAATTCTGTTAAAAATCTTCATTTTACTACCGGAAGTGCTCCCGGCTTTAATTTCTTCAACAGTCGGCATTACCTCAGGCAGTCCTTTTCTTTTTGCATCATATTTATTTAAGAGAACTGTTAAAACTATGGTCAGCCCAAAAGCTACAGTTAATAGAATAACTACAGAATCAATTCCTAAAGCATAGAGTATTAAAGTAAAAATTGTAACTCCAGCAGCTGTTAAAGCAAAAGGAATCTGTGAACTTACATGGTCAATATGATCAGAACCGGCAAAGATTGAAGACATGACAGTAGTGTCAGAAATTGGAGATACATGGTCTCCAAAAATAGCTCCTCCAAATAAAATTCCCATCAGCACCGGTACAATACTAAATCCTACTAATTCATAACCTGTAGAAACAGCAATCGGTGTTAAAATAGCCATTGTACCCCAGGAAGTCCCGGTAGTAAAGGAAATAAACATTGCTGCTAAAAAGATAATTATCGGCAGGGCTCTACCCGGTAGACCAATGTTCATTAAAATATTTACAACATAGTCTGCTGTCCCAACCTGATCAGTTGCATAGCCAATAGTCCAGGCTAAAATTATAATCGCAGCTGCAATAATCATAGTTTTAAAACCATCAATTATAGCATCACTGGCCTCACTTAAGCTCATCGTTTTATAAGTCAGAGCTCCAACAAGGGCAAAAAAGACAAAGGCAAATGAACCATAAAGCAGGGCCAGCGCTATATCAGTCTCCTGAAAAGCCTGAGCAATACTAACTCCGGCCTGATAGCCCTCACCAAGCCACCACATAGAAAATACACTGACAACTAATAATGAAATAATCGGTAAAAAGAAATTCATTAATTTAGGATTTTTCTGACTCTGTTCCCCTACATCAGTACTAATATCTGACAGAGCTTCTGCTCCATCTTTCATCAATTTACCTTCTTTACGAGCCCGCCATTCTGCATCAAGCATTGGACCATAATATCTCTGAGTTATGGCTACAAAACCAACCATAAAAAAGGCTAAAAGACAGTAAAAATTCCAGGGGATTGAACGCAAAAATACTGCATAAGGTGTAACTCCAATCTGCTCAGCAGTTATTCCAGCAGCCGCAAATCCTGCAGCAATCATTGATACCTGATAACCTATCCAGTTGGAAACCGGACCAAAGGTTGTCACCGGTGCAGTTGTGGAATCCAGGATATAGGAATGAGCTTCTCTGGATGTTTTATTTTTGCTGCTCACATCCCGGGTTGCATTTCCAGTTACAATTGTACTGGTATAAGAGTCGATAAAAATAAACATTCCAATCAGCCAGGTTAAGATCTGAGAATCTCTTGAAGTCCTGACGGCATTACCCATCCAGTTTTCCAGGGCCAGCACACTTCCTGATTTATAAATCAGGGCTGCTCCTGCTCCCATCAGCATAATTAAAATTAAGAATTTAGCATTCCAGGGATCATTAACTGTATTCACAATCCAGCGCAGAGATAATGAAGTCGCCGAAATGGGATTCCAGCTGCTGATAATCAAAGCGGCAGACCAGACCCCGGCAAATAACGAAATAAGTACTTCCCTGGTATACATTGCCAGCAAAATTGCCAGCAGTGGGGGGATAATTGATAAAAATCCAACTGTTTCTCCACTAATAATAATTACCTCCTCTTGTTATTTTATTACTTCAATTGATTAAATTACAGCTTGATTTTATCTAATTTTTTGACAATTGTAAAGTATATGTACCATTTTAATACTGTCAACTTAAAAACCCTCTACTGAAAAACACAGTAGAGGGCAGTTTATTTTTATATTTTCGACATATATCGACAAGTAAACGGAAGCTGTAAATTTTACTCAGCTGCTATTCTTCCTTCTGTTCCTGGAGCTACAGGAGAATTAGCTGTAATGTAATCCATTAATACTTCTTCCAGGCCGCCAGCTTCTTTGACAATTGGAGCATCTTTAAACATTGTGTAGCCATCTCCACCAGCTTTCATAAAGTCATTGGTAGCTACAGTATACATTGCATCTGGATCAAGTTTTTCGCCACCAACCCAGACCTGCTGGACTCTATTTCCAGGTTCAGCATCACCATCAAAGGTGAACTTAATTCCAGAAACCTGGGGGAAAAGTCCTTCAGTTGCCGGATATTCGGAGACACCATGTTCTAAAGCAGCTCTTAAATCAGCACCGCTTAATTCTATAGCCATTGCAGTATTACCAAAGGGTAGAACCGTAATAACTTCACCCTGAGTAATCTCACCCTGATCAATAGAAGCTCTAATCCCGCCACCATTAGTAATAGCAGCATCTGTATCCAGTTTTAATCTCATAGCATCTGTTATTAAATTACCAAGATTAGTTTCACCAGTCCGCACACTTCCTCTGGCACCATTTAATTCAACTGCTGTTCTTCCAACTACCTGAGAAGTGATTGCCTGATTGGCTCTGTTAATTCTGTCTACAACTGTTGAAATAATATAATCTTTTTTTACATTTTTAGTATCTTCTCTGGGAATTAAATTAGCATCTATATTTGAAACTTCACCATTTTCGATTGTGAGATCTACATATCCCAGAAATTTAGAATATTCCCCTGCCATAACAATCATTGTATCGTTAACCATCATTCCACCTTCTATTACATTATGGCTGTGACCGTCAACAATTAAATCAATACCAGGTACTTCTTCTGCTATCATTTCACTTGTATATTTACTACCCTCACTAATCCCCAGATGAGTTAGAGCAATAACTACATCTACTTTGCTTTCCAGTTCATTTACTACAGCATTAGCAGTAGTAATTGGATTGTTGAAGACCAATCCTTCCACATTTTTAGGATGAGTTTTATAACTTGTCTCTGGAGTTGCTAAACCAAAAACTCCCACTTTAACTCCATTATATTCTTTGATAATATAATCCTGAGTATATGGAATTTCTTCACCATCTTTTCTGCTCAAATTAGCAGCTAAAAATGGGAAGTTACTCATCTGAGCTAATTCTTTTAATCTATCCTGACCATAATTAAAATCATGATTACCTAAGGTTAAGGCATCCAGATCCATCAAATCCAGAATATGGCTGATTGCTTCCCCTTCATTTATATTAGCAATAGTCTGACCGTGGAAAGTATCTCCGGCATCTAAAAACATTACATTTTCTTTTTCTTTTCTACCCTGTTTAATCAGGGTTTCCATTTTAGCATAACCCATACTACCAGCATAGTCATCTTCTTCTACTCTTGAGTGAACATCATTTACATGATAAATTCTCAGTTCAACTTCTTCTGCCAGCACAGTAAAAGATAGAGTCATCACTAAAACCAGAGTTAATAAAGCAATCGATAATTTCTTAAAATTCACAAATTCCACCTCCATATTTTTTTGAAAATTGTTTCTTCTCTTATACTATATATTATTTGATATAAAAATTGATTTTCCTGCCTCTAAAAAGAAATATTTTCTAAATTAAGTAAGTATATTTTACTTAAATACTTTTAAGCTGCAGCTTCTTTTCTGTTCATAATTTTGATTTTCCTTCCGGGACTAAAATTTTCTGCTCAGAAATGTTATAATTTAAATTAGCAGATCTTGTTTTAAAAGTTAAAACTCTAAATTCAGGCTACTATAAAAGCAAAAGAGCACATTAGGAGGGAGAAAATGAATAATGATCTAACAGCTATCAAGGGAATTAAAGTTGGCCATGCTGATAATCAAAAATCAGGTACCGGTTGTTCAGTGGTTTTAACTGAAGCAGATTTTACAGTGGGGGCAGAAGTGCGCGGTGGAGCACCCGGCAGCAGAGAATTTGCTCTGACTGACAGCCGGGCTGCAGTTGACAAAGCTAATGCTGTCTTTTTAACCGGAGGTAGTGCTTATGGACTTGACGCTGCCGGAGGAGTTATGCGGTATTTAAGAGAAAAGGATATTGGCTTTCAGACTGGTGGGGGAGTGGTCCCGATTGTTCCTGCAGCTGTCATCTACGATTTAGAATACAAAAGTAATGACTATCCGGATCAGGAAATGGCCTATCAGGCCTGTCTTGCTGCTGACAGTTCTATTCAGGAAAACAAAAGTATTGGTGCTGCTGCAGGTTCTACCTGTGGTAAAATCAAGGGGATAGAAAACGCAAGCAAAACAGGACTCGGTCATGCTGCCCGCCAGAGTGGTGAGCTTATTGTTTCTGCCCTGGCAGTGGTCAATGCTTTCGGTGATCTCAAAGATCCGGAGAGCGGAAAAATTATTGCTGGAGCTCAGGATCAGGCCGGAAATTTTATTAACACAGAAGAAACCATTATTAATCAGCCAGAGATAAATCTCGGATTTTTACGACAAAATACAACTCTAATTGTAGTAGCAACTAATGCTTTTTTGAATAAATCAGAGGCAAATCGAGTATCTATGATGGCCCACAGCGGTCTGAGCCGGACAATTTATCCTGTGCACACCCTCTTAGATGGGGATAGTGTCTTTACTTTAGCCTCAAATCAGATTAAAGCTGATATTAATCAGGTCGGTATTCTGGCTGCCCGGGTAGTTAAAGAAGCAATTTTAAATTCAGCATTCTAAAACTAATTTTAAGAATAATAATCTCGCAGATCCTAACTGGCTTATCTTCAATTTGCCAATTGGACCTGGTGGATTTTTATTTTACGAAGACGATCTTTAAACTTAATAAATAGATTTATACAGCAAAAAACGGCCTATTTTTATAGGCCGTTTTCTTAATTTATACTAAATTTCCAAAAATATTTTCACTTCTTTTATATACCTTACATAAAATTAAATTATATATTTAATACTTAACTCTTTTACCAGTAACAATAAAGATAGTTTCCTCACCAATATTAGTTGCATGATCTCCTACCCGCTCCAGTGCTTTAGCTAAATTGATGTGTTGAACTATCTGTTTTACTGTTTCCTTATCTTCTTTTTCGCTAATCATTTTAATAGCTTTAGAATAAATATCTTCATAAAGATTATCTGCTTTTTCGTCCATTCGGCAGGCCGCTTCTGCAAGATCCGAATTTTTGGTGGAAAATGACTCTAATACTACATCCAGCATATCAGTGACAATATCAGCGAGTTCTGGAATCATAACTAAAGGTTTCATAATTCCATCATGTTTTAATTCAAGTAAAATCTCAGCTATATTAGTTGCCTGATCTCCTATTCTTTCCAGGTCATTTGCAATTTTGATCATTGCAATACTAAACCAGGTATCAGCTGCCAGGGGTTGATCCAGGGTTAACAAGCGCGAAACTTCTTCTTCTATTGTAATTAAATAGTTATCCAGCACATCATCTCTTTCAATAATTTCATGAGCTTTCTCCACATTCAAATCATCCATTGCTTTAATAACATTCTGCAGCATTTCCTCTGCAACTTCACTCATATCACTGAGATCACTAAGAAGCTGTTCACGCTTTTTTTCATACACCTGTTCCATTGGACTCACTCTCCTCTTTTAAATTTAATAAAGTTAAGTTTATTGATAGATTAATTAGCTCATATTAAAATATTCTTGACAGAAGACTAAAATCCTTCCTATTTAATAATTTAATTTAAGCAAAAATTTCTCGAGCTGTCTTTTCAATATGTTTGACAGCATAGCGAATATCTTCTAAACTTAAGTCTAAGTGAGTAACAGCACGCAGTTTTCCTTCCAGTCTGCTGACTCTAATTCCTTTTTTGAGCAGCTCATCTGCAAATAAATCTGTCTTTCCATCTGCCACAGAAAAAAGATCTATGTTGGTTTCAACTGTGTCTGGATCAATTTCCAGCCCTTTCTGATCGGCAATAGTTTCTGCCAGCATCTTAGCATGTTTGTGATCTTCTTTTAGACGAGCAACATTGTGCTCTAAAGCAAAAATTCCGCCAGCTGCAATAATTCCTGCCTGCCTCATGGCTCCACCCAGCCTCTGTTTCCAGAAGCGAGCCTTTTCTATAAATTCTGCTGATCCAGCCAGAACTGAACCAACCGGTGCTCCCAGACCCTTACTCAGATCGATCCAGATCGAATCAAAATACTGGCCGTATTCTGCTGGATCAACTTCTGCCTCAACTGCAGCATTAAGCATCCGGGCCCCATCCATATGCATTTTTAGTCCATTTTCTACCGCAACTTCTGCTATTTCCTTAATTCTCTGCAGGGGCCAGATTCGCCCACCACCTAGATTAGTTGTCTGTTCAATAGAAATAACCTTTGTCTGGGGACTGTGATAATCCTTCTCTCTGATAGCTTCCTTTACCTGCTCAGCAGTAAAAATTCCACCCTCTCCCGCCAGCGGCTTAATTGAGGCTCCAGAAATAACAGCCAGGGCAGCACTCTCATAATGAATAGGATGTGCTGTCTGATCCATTATTATTTCATCTCCCTGGTCTGTATGGACAGCAAAAGAAATCTGATTTGCCATTAAACCAGAAGGTAAATATACTGCATCATCTTTGCCCAGCATTTCGGCAGTCATCCGACAGAGACGATTTACACTTGGATCTTCTCCCAGCTGCTCATCCCCAACTTCTGCCTCAGACATAAATCTTCTCATATCCTGGGAAGGTCTTGTCCCCGTATCACTAAATAAATCAACTTTGATTTCCATTTTTAAATTCCCCCAGTTAAATTATGCTGTAATCTGTTTTTTAAAAAGACACTAAGTAAATGAACTAAAATGACATCCACAATAAATCATTAGCTATAGCTGCCTGATATTATCTAAACCTAATAGAAAAAAACATTCTAAAATAAAAGTGATATTAATAAATAGAAAATCAAACCTCCACTAACTGTATAAAATATATTTTTTGTCTTATATGCAACCAGCAGAGTTGGAAAAAAAGCAATTAAAGCTGTATTTCCCAGACTTAAATAAAGATTTCCATTTTTAAGCAGTATTGATGGTGCCAGTAAAGCTGCCAGCACAGCCGCCGGGATAAAACTCAGCCAGAGCACTACCTTTTCGGGAAGTTCTTTTTTACCCAGCAGAGCCAGTGGTAAAACTCTGGGAATAAAAGTTACAAGCACCATTCCCCCAATCATCAGCATAAACTTAACTATTTCCATCGATATACACCCCTAAAAATGCAGCCAGAACTGTGGCCAGAATAATATTCCAGCTGCCATTAATCGTCAGAGCAAAAAAAAGTGATGCAAAGACAGAAAAAAGAGCAACAATTATTTCAGTTCTGGAGCTAATCTGCATTACCAGCAGGACTACAAACATTGCCGGTAAAACAAAATCCAGTGCTCCTCCACTACCTAAATCAATAAATTCGGTTAAGAAAGCCCCTACGGCAGAGCTAAAAACCCAGCCCAGATAAGCGGTGAAACCAAGGCCGAGGAAATATCGCTGTTTATTCTTCTGGCTCTCTATTTTGCTCATAGCAACTGCAAAAGACTCATCTGTTATTAAAAAACCCAAAAACGGATAATAATAGAACGGCAGATTTCTTAAATGAAGGCTTAAAGAAGCTGATAACAACAGATGGCGTAGATTCACCAGAAAAGTCATTACAACTATGGCCGCCACTGCTGCTCCGGCAGCTATCATCTCAATCGATACTAGCTGAGCAGAACCAGCAAAAACAAAAAGTGACATTGCAGTAGCCTGCAGGGGTGTTAAGCCTTTATTTACAGCCAGCATTCCATAAGCAATACCAATTGGCAGATATCCCAAAATAATTGGCAGGGCATCTTTGACTCCATCTTTTAAACTTGAATCATTCAATTTAGCAGTTAATTTATTCTCTTTAGTTATACTCTCTTCGCTCTGCTGCATAAGTCTGATCTACTCCTTTAAAAATTAAATCATTTTCTGGAAAAAACTGGTTCGGTAAACGGTAGGGACACGTTAGTCCAGCTGTCTGGGATCAAGCGCATCTCTTAAAGCATCCCCGAGTAAATTAAAGCTCAATACTGTAATAATAATTGCCAGTCCCGGAAAAATTGACATCCAGGGTGCCTGAATTAAATATTCCTGACCCCGATTTAACATTGTTCCCCAGGCAGCAGTTGGCGGCTGAATTCCCAGCCCCAAAAAGCTGAGACCGGCAACAACCAGAATCGAGATCCCAATTCTTAAAGTTCCAAGTACTATTAATGATGAAATTGAATTTGGTAAGATATGATTATATAAGATTCGCAAATCACTTGCTCCCAGAGCCTTAGCCGAAGTAACATATTCTTTTTCTTTGATTTGAAAAACTATAGAACGAGTCAGACGAGAAAAATTAATTAAACCGGTAATCCCCACAGCAATTATTATATTGAATATTCCTGTTCCCAGAGCAGAAATTATAGCCAGAGCCAGCAGAATGAAAGGAATTGAATTCCAGATTTCTACCAGCCGCATAATTATCATATCCGCTTTACCACCATAATAACCGGCCAGCAGACCTAAACTAACACCCAGACTGGCATTAACTAAAACAGCTGAAAAACCAACGCCCAGAGCAATTCGTGCACCATAAAGCACTCGCGAAAACATGTCTCTACCAAAATCATCTGTGCCAAACCAGTGCTCCAGGGAAGGTGCTGAATAGGTCATATTGCTGTAATCAATTTTAGTCGGAGAATAGGGGGCAATAAAAGGTGCCATAAAGGCAGCATAAAAAATCAGAG
>JAXKWB010000178.1:0-17015 GCA_036172385.1 Halanaerobiales bacterium
GCCAATCAAAAATTAAAAAAATTGGTCAATAGAGACAGCCTGACCCAGAAATTTAATCGACGGGCTTTTGATCAGGAAATCAAAAAGATTTTCAGAGATCAGCTGCACTGGGAAAGAGAGATTACGCTAATTTTATTTGATATTGATAACTTTAAAGAAATAAATGATAACTATGGTCATGATATTGGGGATCAGGTTTTAATTGAACTGGCAGATCAGCTGGAGAAAACTATGCCTCAGGATACTCTAATTTCTCGCTGGGGTGGAGATGAATTTGCAATTATCTGCTATAAAAGTGAGATTGAGACCCAGAAGTATCTTGATGATTACTATCGCAATGTTGAAAACTTAAGTGAGGAGCTGAAGATTCCGATTACAGTTAGTGCAGGTTTGAGCAGGCTTAAAAAGGATGATCAGCTGCAGGAATTATTTAAACGGGTGGATGACATTTTATATAAGTCAAAAGAAGAGGGTAAAGCAAGATATACAGTTGCTTAAAATTATTTAAAAAAACCCAGGTAATGTATTAAAAAACAAAATACAATTTTAAATTTTTCGAAAATTACCTTGACAAAGAAAAATAGGTATACTATACTAATTTTAAAGATTGGGACCGCTCCCGAGAATAAACTAAATCCTTTTAGTAAAAAAGTGAGGCAGATAATGGAGAATAAAAATATTGATATTTATAAGATTGCTGATGAGGCAGGGGTGTCAAAAAGTACTGTTTCAAGAGTGATTAATAATAAAGCTGGAGTTAAAGATTCGACCCGGAATAAAGTTTTAAAAGTAATTAAGGATTTAAACTACAAACCAAATAGCTCAGCTAAGGGTCTGGCCAGTAAAAAAACGAATACGATTGGCCTTGTAATTTCGGATATCACGGATCCCTTTTTTTCTATGTTTGTTAAAGGGGCCGAAAAAAAGGCCATGGAAGCTAACTATAATATGATGCTGGCCAACAGTCACTGGGTGGTCGAAGAAGAATTAAAGTGTATTCAGATGTTCGAAGAAGGAAGAGTTGATGGCATTTTAATGATTAGTGGTGGTAACGAAAAAAGACTGGATAATTATCTCAATAATCTGGCCAGCCATAATCTGAAGATCGTAGTTGTTGACAGGAAAATTGAAAATGACAAGATTCCTAAACTTAATTCAGATAATATAGATGCTGGTTACAGGGCAGCTAAGTATTTAATAGATCTGGGTCATAAAAAAATTGGACATATTAAAGGTGAAGATATAGCTTCTTCCGGGGCTTCTCGAGATAGAGTCAGGGGTTACAAAAAAGCACTTGCTGAAGCAGGAATTGAAGAAAAAATAATTTATCCCGGCTATTTTGACCGCGAAGAAGCAGAAAGAGCAACCAAAAAAATGCTGCAGGAGCATCCAGAAGTTACAGCTATTTTTTATTCATCAGATATGATGGCAATTTGGGGTCTTAAAGCTATTAAAAATCTGGGGCTTAAAATCCCGGAGGATATTTCTATTATTGGAATTGATGGTATTGAAATGGCAGCTTTAATGGATCCACCAATTACAACTCTGGCTCAGCCTGCTTTTGAGATGGGTTATCAGGGAATGGAAAAGTTAATTAAAAAATTGGGGGCTGAAGCAGCTAACTCTTATAATGAGGATATTATTTTTAAAATGGAACTGATAGAAAGGGCTTCTACCAGCAGTTTAGGTTAAAATTTTTTAATATATAATTTTACTATTTTAAAGTAAAGTTATATTTTTTCATAAATTTGAGAGCACTCCCGAAAAGCTTTTAGTAAATTTTTATTAATAACACTAATTAATAATTTTGCCAGGACCTGGAACTCTGGCAAGCTTGCACTTTCCAGTTTTTTTGTAATTACTGAAATTTAAATTAAGGATTGAATTAAAATTTAAGCGATAATATTTTACAAAGGTGGGTAATAAAAGGTGGGTAATATGTATGAAAAAATTAGATAGCTGGAAATTTACTGGTGAAAACGGAGAATTTAAAGTAGAAAATGTTGATCAGAGCACATATCTGTATTTTCCGCTGGCCAATGAAGCAGAAATGATGTCTGCAGTCACACCACGTCTGCACGGAGATATAAAAACTGGACAGAATACATTTGCCATGAGGCCGGCAGCTTTAGAAGATCTGCACAATACAAAATCAGCCAGAAATTTCTGGCTAAAAGTTAATGATCGGGAGGTCTGGTCAGCCACAGGTAATTCGGCAGCTCAGTTTGCGAAACAGTTTAGTGATCAGGCAGAAACTGTTGAGCTTAATGCGGGTCTGCTCTGGCACAAAATTATCAGAAAAAATGAAAAATTAAGTTTAAAAGCAGAAATCACAAACTTTGTCCCAGTTAATTCAGATACTGTAGAATTAATGCAGATTAAAATTAAAAATACCGGTGCTGAAGATTTAAAAATCGAGCCAACAGCAGCAGTACCTATTTATGGTCGCTCGGCTGATAACTTAAGAGATCACCGTCATGTAACTTCACTTTTACACAGAACTGAAACTTTAAAAAATGGAGTTGTTGTTAAACCGACTCTCTCCTTTGATGAACGTGGTCATAAAGAAAATGATGTTTGCTATGCAGTAATGGGAGCAGAGGCAGATGGGAAGGTACCAGTTGGATTTTTCCCGGTGCTGGAAGACTATATTGGTGATGGTGGGAATCTGGAGTGGCCGGAAGCAGTAGTTTTAAGTTCAGAGGACTATCTAAAAGCCGGTGCAGAAATAGATGGTTATGAAACAATGGGTGCTCTGAAATTTGAAGAGATAACTCTCAGGAGTGGGGCAGAGGCAGCTTATATTATTGCTATTTCTATAGCAGAAGAGGAAGTTGACTTTGACAGACTGGCAGCTAAATACTGCAGTCAGAAGGCTTTCGAAAAATATCTGACAGAAAACAAAAAATTCTGGCAGCAGAAACTTAAAGCAGTTGATATTGATTCTGCTGATCAAGAATTTAATCAGTGGCTGAAGTGGGTAAGCCTGCAGCCCATTTTAAGAAGGATTTACGGCTGTTCATTTTTACCAAGTCATGATTATGGACGCGGAGGTCGCGGCTGGAGAGATCTCTGGCAGGACTGTCTGGCCTTACTTTTAATGGAACCGGAACCGGTGAGTGATTTACTTTACAATAATTTTTCCGGAGTCCGGATTGACGGCAGTAATGCAACGATTATTGGCTCAGAGCCGGGAGAATTTAAGGCTGACCGGAACAATATCAAAAGAGTCTGGATGGACCATGGAGCCTGGCCTTTAATGACAACCAAGCTATATATCGATCAGAGTGGAGATTTAGACTTTTTACTAAAAAAACAGAGCTATTTTGAAAATGGAAGTGAGCTTAAAGATCAGAATGGAGAAATTTATCAGGGAAGTGTAATTGAGCATTTTCTGGTCCAGCATTTAACCCACTTTTTTGATGTAGGAGAACACAATAACTTTCTGCTCAAAAATGGTGACTGGAATGATGGTCTTGATATGGCGGAAAACAGAGGTGAGAGTGCAGCCTTTACTGCTCTTTACGGCAGCAACTTACTTGATCTGGCTGAGCTTTTAAAAGCTTTAGCAGCAGAGAAATCAATTGAAAAAATTGAACTGGCAGCAGAACTCAGTCTTTTACTGGATACAGCCAGCGGAGCTTTTGATTATCAATCAGTTAAATATAAAAGAAAACTCTTAAGTGATTACCGCAGCCGCTGTGAGTCGGGAATTTCAGGTCAAAAAGTAGATTTTGACTTAAAAAAATTGATTGCCGATCTGGAAGTCAAAGGTAGGTCGATTTTTGAACACTTAAATCAGAATGAATGGATTGAAACTAAAGCTGGAGACAAATTTTATAACGGCTACTATGATGATGACGGAAAGCGCCTGGAAGGAGATCATCCCGGAGGAGTTAGAATGACTCTGACCGGACAGGTGTTCCCGATTATGGCCGGTGCAGCTGATCAAAATCAAATTCAGCAGGTTGTGGATTCAGCTGATAAATATCTTAAAGATTTGAGGGTTGGGGGCTATCGTTTAAATACTGATTTTAAAGAACTAAAAACAAATCTGGGCCGCTTATTTGGTTTTGCCTATGGTCATAAAGAAAATGGGGCTATGTTCAGTCATATGGCAGTAATGTACAGTTATGCTCTCTATAAGCAGGGTTTTGCAGAGGCCGGACAGAAGGTAATAGATTATATCTATCAGCACTGTAAGGATTTTGATGTGAGCCGAACATATCCCGGGATTCCGGAATATATTAATCAGCGGGGACGCGGCATGTATCCCTATCTGACCGGAAGTGCAAGCTGGCTGCTTTTAACTGTGGTCACCCAGATTTTTGGGGTCAGAGGTGAGCTTGGTAATCTGGTTTTAGCTCCAAAATTACTTAGAAAACACTTTGATCCGGCGGCTAAAGCAGCAGTCAAAACTATCTTTGCTGATAAGCTATTAAATATTAGTTATTTTAATAAAAATCAGCTCGGGCAAGAGGAATATCAGGTTCAGGAAGTTAAAATTAATGGAAATCCAGCAAACTTTGAAAATAAAGCTGGAGCGGCAGTAGTTGAGCGCAGTTTAATCAGTAAGCAGAATGAGCAAGAAATAAACATAGAGGTAATTTTAAATTAAAAATTAATTCAGCAGCAGAGTCAGGCTTAGTTTTAAGCGGCAAATTATAGAGGAGGTTAGTAAATGAAAAATGTTTATTCGTTAAATGACCAGAGTCAATTTATTATAAAAAACTATCAGGAACAGAAAACATTTGCCAGTTTTCTGCCGGGAATTGCCGGTAAATTTGGAATTCCAATCTGGGCCTTTTATGTAAATCGAGGTCAGGGAATTGCTAGCTTTGGTTCCCGGAATAAGGATAATGCAATCATGGAATTTTATCCCGCCAATAAATCCTATCAGAATGCGGTAACCAGAGGTTTCAGGACTTTTATAAAATTAGAAGATGAAAATACTGTTTACGAAGCATTTAGAAATTTAAATGATAAGATTGAAAGCAAAATGACAATTGCACTTGAATCTCTGATAATTGAAGAAAAAAATAGGGAGCTGGATTTAAAAACCACAGTCAGCTATTATATAATGCCCAACGAAGATTTTGGAGCCCTGGTTAGAGAAGTAAAAATAGAAAATATTTCTGATCAAACAAGAGAGCTGGAAGTTTTAGATGGAATGCCAATTCTAATTCCCTTTGGAATTGAAAATGGGGCTTTAAAAGAGATCAGTCAGACTATTTCTGCCTGGGCCAGAGTTGATTCTTTTGCGTCCAAAACACCATTTTATAAACTGAGAGCCTCAGCTGAAGATGAGGCTGAAGTTAAGCAGATGACAGCAGGCAACTTTTTTATTTCTTTTGAAAAAACTGCTGACTTTAAAGCTAACAGGCTGCTGACTCCCCTGGTTGATCCAGATGTTATTTTTGCCGAAAAAACAAGTCTGGAAACAGCACCCGGTTTTGAGCGCAAGGAGCTGGCTGAATATCAGGGTGAGCAGATTTTAGAAAATCGCTTTCCTGCGGCTATGGCTGCAGCAAAAACAAAATTGAAAGCTGGTAAAAAATTAGAGATTGCTTCAGTTTTTGGTAATCTGGCTGATGAAAATAGACTGGGTGAAATCAGGGATAAAGTATTGGCAGCTGATTATCTGGAGCAGAAGAGAAATGAGTCAAAGAAAATTCATAACTATTATGCTGATCATATTTTTACAGTCAGCGGCAGAGAAGAACTTGATGCCTACAGCCGCCAGACTTTTATGGATAATTTACTACGGGGAGGTTTCCCGTTAAGTCTGGGCCAGAAAAGTAAAAAGACCTATCATATTTTTTCCCGCAAACACGGGGATCTGGAGAGAGATTATAATGAATTTTTATTAGAGCCAACATATTATTCTCAGGGAAATGGAAATTTTAGAGATGTAAATCAAAACCGCCGCAGTGAGCTTTATTTTAATCCAGAAATTCAAAGCGATAATCTAAAGCTTTTTGCTGATTTAATTCAGACTGATGGCTATAACCCACTGGTAATTGAAGGCAGCAAGTTTATTTTAACTGAGAACAAAGCTATTGATAAAGTAATGGCAGAGCTTGAGGGTGAGGCAAAAGACGAATTGAGACAGCGTCTGGAAAAACCATTTACACCGGGCGAAATTGCTCTTTTTATCGACAGTCACAATCTGAAACTTAAAACTTCACTGACCGACTTTATCGACCTTGTAGTTGAAGCAGCAGCAAGCTGGACCGAGGCTAAATTTGGTGAAGGTTACTGGATTGACCACTGGACTTATAATCTTGATTTAATCGAAAATTATCTCGCCTTATATCCAGAAAAGAAAAAAGAGCTGCTTTTTGAAACTGCTGATTATACTTTCTATGATTCTCAGGTTCGGGTTAAACCCCGCTGTGAAAAGTATTTCTTAACTGAAAATGGAGTTCGCCAGTACAATGCAGTTATTACAGACGATAAAAAACAGCAGGAAATAGCTGAGCGGAGTCAGTTTCCCTATTATCTGAGAACTGGAAAAGGAGAAATTTATACTACCAGTCTTTTTAATAAATTACTAACTCTGGTGCTTAACAAAGCAGCCAGCCTTGATCCCTGTGGAATGGGAATTGAGATGGAAGCAAATAAACCAGGCTGGTATGATGCTCTAAATGGCCTGCCGGGGATTTTTGGTTCCTCGATTGCCGAAACAATGGAGCTTTTAAGATTGGTCAGGTTTATGAGCAGAGCTATCTCAGAAGCAGATCTGGAAACTGAAATTGAGCTGGCAGCAGAAATAGCTGATTTCCTGGCAGAGCTTGATCAGCTGCTTACTGGAGTGAAATTAGATCAGGATTTTCTTTACTGGCAGCAGGCCGGTCAGATTAAAGAAGAATATCGGGAGCAGGTATTTGCTGACTTAACGGGCAGAGAAGCAGCAGTCTCGATCCGAAAAATTAAAGGGTTTTTAAATAGGCTTGAGGCTAAACTTGAGCGAGCAGTTGAGCTGGCCCGGGAAGAAAATGGCCTTTATACAATGTACTACAGCTATCAGGTCCAAGAATACGAAAAGCTGGGTCAGAGCCCGGAAAATGGCCTGGAAAAAGTTGCTGTTAAGAGCTTTAAACAGCACCGACTGCCTCCCTTTCTGGAAGCACAGGTCAGGGCAATGAAAATCCTGGAAGATCAAACTAAAGCCCGCGAGCTTGCTCAGACAGTTAAAAATAGTGAGCTCTATGATCAAAAATTAGGAATGTACAGAGTTAATGGTGATTTAAGTGCAGAAAGTTATGAGATAGGTAGAGCCAGGGCTTTTTCTCCTGGCTGGCTGGAAAATGGATCGATCTGGCTGCACATGGAATATAAATATCTGCTGGAACTTCTAAAGAGTGAACTTTACGAAGAATACTACCAGGCAGTCAATGATGCGCTGGTACCATTTCAGGATCCGGAAAGATATGGACGCAGTATTTTAGAGAATTCTTCTTTTATTCTGAGCAGTTTAAACGGAGATACTAAAAATCACGGCCGCGGTTATATAGCGAGACTCAGCGGTTCAACTGCCGAATATATTGATCTATGGTCTAAGATGGCCTTTGGCAAACAGCCTTTTAAATATCAGGATGGGGAGTTGATTTATAGACCGGAGCCAGTGCTGGCAGCAGAATTATTTACTGAGGAAAAAAGAAATGAAAAACTGCAGCTCAGTCAAAACAAAGCAGTCGAAGTAGAAATACCAGCTGCTGCTTTTGCCTACAGGTTTCTCGGCAGCACCCTGGTTGTTTATCACAATCCAGCCCGCAAAAATACTTTTGGTGAAGATAAGGCAGTAATTTCGAAGTTTAAACTAACTGACGCCGGGAAAGAATTTGAGGTCGAAGCTGCTGAACTGAAAGGTAAGCTGGCTCAAAAAATAAGAAATGGAGAAATCGAAAGAATAGATATCTTTTTAGTATCAGGTACCTAAAATAGGTACCTAAAATAATTTTTCAAAAAGTGGGGCAAAATTCTGGAGATCCAGGCCGGAAGATATTTAATATAGATTAAAGCTAAAATTAAAAAAAAAGGCTAAAGCCCCTGAGGGTTTTAGCCTTTAATTATTTCCAATTATTCTCAAGTACCCGGTACCAAATTACTCAGCTGCAATTGCCTCAATGGCTGCCAGTTCTTCGTTGGTAAAACCGGTATTATTTAAAGTGCCAACGTTTTCTATAACCTGCTCAACTTTGCTGGTTCCAACCAGAACAGATGTAACTCCCTGTTCTAGAATCCAGGCTATAGCCATCTGAGATAAGCTCTGACCTCTGTCAGCAGCAATTTCATTCAGTTTTTTTACTTTTTCGAGCTTTGCCTCGGTAATACTGTCTTTTTTGAGAAAGCCGCTCTCTTTAGCAGCCCGGGAATCTTCAGGGATTCCGCCCAGATATTTATCAGTTAATAATCCCTGAGCCAGAGGTGAATAAATAATTGAACCCATTCCAGTATTTTTAAGGGTTTCTAAAAGGCTTTCCTCTTCTGACCAGCGATCAAAAATAGAGTAGTTGTACTGATTTAAGAGTAAATTAACTCCCATTCGCTCAGCAACTTCTGCTGCTTTTTTAGTCTGAGCCGCATTATAGTTGGAAATCCCGACATATAAGGCTTTTCCCTGATCCTGAAGCTGTTTTAAGGCTCCAATTGTTTCTTCTAAAGGTGTGTCCGGATCCGGACGGTGGTGATAAAAGATATCCACATAATCAAGTCCCATCCGCTGCAGACTCTGGTCCAGACTTGAAATTAAGTACTTGCGGGAACCCCATTCTCCATATGGTCCCGGCCACATATAATAACCAGCCTTGGAAGAAATAATCAGTTCATCCCGATAGGGTCTAAAATCTTTTTCCATTAAAATCCCCATTGTTTCTTCGGCAGAACCAGCTGGTGGTCCATAATTATTGGCAAGGTCAAAGTGGGTGATTCCTAAATCAAAAGCTTTGCGCAGCATCTGGCGGGCATTCTCCAGGGTGTCTACTCCCCCAAAATTGTGCCATAAACCTAAAGAAATTGCCGGCAGTTTAAGACCGCTGTTTCCCGTGTAGTTGTATTCCATTTTCTCATAACGATTTTCGTCAGCTAAATAAGGCATCAAAAAACCCCCTCTTCTGATTTTTGTCTCATTTTTTTTCATTTCTAAAATTTATTATATCAGAATTATCAGAGGAATTAAATGTAAGTCGACTACAATTAGCAGAATAACTGGGCAGCAGGACTAACTGAGAATATATTAATTATTTTTAGACTAATTTGTCTTCAAAAAATGAAGGATTCTCGGGCCTGAGGTTGAACTAAAATTATAGGACAAAAAATAGTCGGGAGGCTGATGATAATGAAACTGAATTATGCTCTAAGTGGTTTAGGTGGAATTGCTAAAACTCATCTGATGGGACTTAGGAATTTAGCCCTGCTGGAACTGGGATTAGATTTTAAAATAAATTTAAAGGCTCTGGCAACAGGCCATCCTCAGGAAAAAGGGGAGCTGGCCCGGGAGATTGGTTTTGATCAGGTTGCAGCTGATTTTGATAAATTATTGAAAACTGATATAGACCTGGTGGACTTATGTACTCCAAACTTTCTGCACGCAGAGGAAATTCTGAAGGCGGCAGCTGCTGACAAGCACATTTACTGTGAAAAACCTCTGGCCTTAAATTTAGAGGAGGCAGAAGAAATTATGGATAAAATGGAAGGGAAGAGCTTAAAAAATCAAATTGCTTTTGTCTACCGCTTTGCTCCGGCAGCAGCTTATGCTCATGCTTTATTGAAAAACAAAATAATTGGGGAAGTCCAGTTTGCCAAAATAGAGTATTATCATTCTCGCTATTTAAATCCGGAGGTACCGATCAGCTGGAGACTGGAGCAGGATAAATCTGGTGGAGGAGCCTTAGTTGATCTGGGCAGCCATATGGTTGATTTGAGCAGATTTTTGCTGGGTGAGCTGGAAAGCCTGAGTGCCTGGACCAGAACTTTTGTTGATTCGCGAAAACTGGCAGCAGGAAGTTTAAAAAAAGTTGATGTTGATGACTGGGCAATGCTGATGCTTAATTTTAGTTCCGGTGCTAAAGGGACTCTCGAAGCATCAAGAGTTTCTCCTGGCAATGAAGGCTTTAGAGTTCATATTTTTGGTGATCGGGGAGCAATTCATATTGATTCTGACCAGATAGATAAAGTTCAGCTCTTTGATCAGAGTCCAGAGGAGATCAAGGTGACCGAAGAGATGGTAGCCGGAGACCAATTTTTAAGCAGGCTGTTAGAATTATATCCAGGCTCCAAATCAACTCAGGGGATGATGATTGATCTGCACTTGATCAGTCTAATTTTCTTTTTTGAATCTATTGTTAAGGGCAAGGCCAATCCTGGAGTGCCAACCTTTGAGGATGGTTATCAAACCCAGAAGATAATCGAAGCTGCCTACCAATCGGCTGCGGCTGATGCTAAAAACATTGAAATTAAATAAAAAAGAAGAATTATCTATTAAAGAACAGTGCATATTATTATATAATGAAGCAAAAGGAAGGATAATAATGCTGGAAAATGAAGAATTTGATTTAGATGAGATTGATTTAGAGGAATTAGATCCTGAAGGTCATTTTAAAGCAAAAGAAAAACAGCAGCAAAAAAATGAAAAATTGCTGCAGGAGTTTAAAAACTGGCTGGAAGCAAAGGGTTTAACCGATAAAACAGTAAAAAAACATGTGGAGAATATTGATTTTTATATTAATGAATATCTTACTTATTATGAAGTTCAGGGTCCGGAAGAAGATGTTTATGAGATTGCTTCTTTTCTGGGAGATTGGTTTGTTAGAAAAGCAATGTGGGCCAGCAAAACAGCAATCAAAGACTACTGTGCCGGTTTTAAAAAGTTTTATAAATTTTTAGAAGAAAAAGGTATGATTACCGAAGAAAACTATAAGGAGCTGCTTTCCATAATTAAAGAAAGAAAATCTGATTGGCTGCAAATTATCTCCCGTTATGATGATCCTGCTGCAGATATTGAAGATGTATGGGATTTTTAAGCCGACTGAGATATAGTTGACTAATCTACTAAACTTTATTAAAATAGAGATAGAATTAGAATGGTGGTGGTTGAAATCAAAGATAAACGAACAATATTTTTATTTGTTGGAATTATAGTAGCTTTATTAATCTGGAATCTTGAACTTCCAGGTCTTTCTTTAGCAGGACGGAAAATGTTTTCCTTAACTCTGATGACGGTTATTTTCTGGGCGGCAAAGGTGGCTGATTCGGCCTATGTGGCAGCGCTGTTTTTAATGTTAATGCTGATTTTTAAGATTGCTCCCCCGGAGGCAGTACTTTCCCTCTGGACTTCCCAGACGGTATATTTAGTGATTGGAGCCTATTTGATCGCAGCTGCAGTTGAGCGCTCCGGCCTGGGAGAGAGAATTGCCTATAAATTTATTATTCGCTTTGTAGACTCCTATCGCTCTATTATTTATTCCATTTTTGCTCTAACTTTTATGATGAGTTTGATTATTCCTCATCCCTGGCCCCGGGCCTTTATCATTATGTCAGTTATGTCAGTAGTGATTGAAAACGCAGGGATTAATAAAAATGATGCCTCCAAGATCGGGCTGACGGTTTTTGCAGCTTCGATACCGATTTCGATGATTTTTTTAACCGGAGAGAGCACCCTTAATTTTATGACCCTGGAGTTTGCAGGAGTTGATTTAAGCTGGGGCGGCTGGTTTTTATACATGGGAGCTCCGGCGGCACTGGCGGCAGTTTTGACACTTTTTGTAATCCTCAAATTATTTAAACCGGAAGAAGAAGTAGAAATTAATAAGAAGCAAATAGGGCAAAAGCTGCTCGACCTGGGTATGATGTCAGCAGAAGAACAGCGGACTGTTTTCTGGCTGATTGCGGCTGTAGTTTTATGGATGACTGATTCTTTTCACGGAGTTGAACTGGGCTGGCTGACCTTAACTATTGCAGTAATGATGAGCCTGCCTTTAACCGGAGATGTTCTCCAGAAAGAAGACTGGAATCAGGTTCCGATCAAGGTTTTGATTTTCCTAACCGCAGCAGTAGCTATCGGTAAGGTGGGCTCCCTGACCGGGATGAATCAGTGGTTGGCAGAGGTTGTGCTGCCTGCAGAAGCACCGGGCAATATGCTTTATTTTGCCCTGATTACAGGTGGGCTTTCTATGTTATTACATATGTTTTTAGGCAGTGTGATTGCAGTGATGGGAATCGCTATTCCGGCCTTTATTATCTTTGGTGAAAGTTTTGGCATCAACCCTTTAGTTCCCGCCCTTTTTGTCTACACTGCAATCGGAACTCATTATATTTTACCCTTCCATCATTTAAATATCCTGGTCGGAATGGGCAAAGAAAATGGGAATTACGGCGAAAAAGATGTAATTAAACTGGGAATTCCGCTGACCGCTGTGGCCTTAATTACAATTGTCTTCGAATATTTCTGGTGGCAGTTTACCGGTTTGATTTAACGTACAGCTACCGTACAGCTACCGTTTACCTGTCGAATTATGTCGAATCTAGAGCCGACTAAACTTTTCAGACAATTTATGGTATAATAATAGATAGTTATGATTTTCTAATATTTTTAAAATAAAATGAGGAGGGAAAGTATGGAATATGGGATCTGGAGTCTTTTACCCCCGGTAATTGCAATTTTGCTGGCCCTGACAACAAAACAGGTTTTTATTTCACTTGTTTTAGGTATTTTTTCGGGAACATTAATTTTAACAGATTGGTCGCTTTTTGCTGCAATTAATATGACCTTAGAAGAAATTGTAGCTATTTTTTCTGAGGCCTGGATAACCAAAACGATTATGTTTTCATTTTTGGTGGGAGGACTAATAACTGTAATATCTGCTTCAGGTGGAGTGCAGGGCTTTATCGATTATCTAACGAAAAAAAGAAATATTGTTAAGGATAAAAGGGGAGCTCTGCTGCTGGCTTACATAATAGGACTTGTGATCTTTATCGAGTCTTCGATTACTATTTTAGTCTCAGGTACTGTTGCGCGTCCTTTGACTGATAAATTTAAGGTCTCCCGGGAAAAGCTGGCTTATGTCTGTGATTCAACTTCGGCACCTGTCTGTGCACTGATACCGCTCAACGGCTGGGGCGCAATGTTGATGGGAGTTATTGGAGTACAGATTTCCAACGGGGTTATCGAAGGTAATCCGGCAGCTGTACTTGCCAGATCATTACCTTTTCAGTTTTATTCTATCATCGCCATTATCGCGGTTGGTTATTATATTATATCCGGTAAGGACTGGGGACCAATGGCTAAAGCAGAAAAACGAGCCACAGACCAGGGGCTGCTTTTAAGAGAGGGAGCAACTCCTATGGTTTCCGAAGAGGCAACTGCTGCACCTCCCAAAGAGGGAGTTACTCCAGATATGTGGAATATGATTCTGCCGATTGTGGTTTTAATAGCAATGATGCCGATCTCACTTTATATTACAGGTGAGGGCAGTATGCTGCAGGGATCAGGTTCAACCTCTGTTTTCTGGGCTGTAATTGCCGCAGTAACTTTTGCCGGCTTTCTCTATGTCTTAAAAGGCTTAATGAATTTAAAGGAATATATTGATTATGTTTATCAGGGTATTGGCGCGATAGTACCAGTAGCCATTCTTTTAATCACAGCTTTTGCAATTGGAAATGTAATTGGCTATTTAGAAACAGGAGAATATATGGCTTCTCTGGTGGAAGGCAGAGTCAGCGGTGCTTTTGGTCCGGCTATAGTCTTTATTATGGCTTCTGCAATGGCTTTTGCCACCGGTACCAGCTGGGGAACTTTTGGTATTATGATGCCGATTGGAATTCAGATGGGTGTTGCTCTGGGAGCTCCCCTGTATCCAATAATTGGAGCTGTAATTTCCGGTGGGATTATGGGAGATCACTGTTCACCAATTTCTGACACAACTATTCTTTCTTCCATGGCTTCGGCTTCTGATCATATTGACCATGTAAATACACAGCTGCCCTATGCTCTGCTCAATGGAGCTCTGGCTTTAGTGTTTTATCTGGCAGCCGGCTTTATAATGCTTTAACTTGCCCCTACCAGGTATGAAACCAAATAATGGAAATTTAAAGGAGGGCTATTATGGCTCTCCTTTTTCACTAATATGTGTTATAATAAATAAAAGTAGTTTTAAACTAATAAAATAACGGGTGATAAAATAATGATAAAAGCTGTAATTTTTGATATGGATGGAACAATTATTGATTCAGAACCAATTTATGATAAGGTAAATGAAGAAATATACGAAAAATATGGACTTGATTTAAAACAGGAAGATCATGACCGGCATCTGGGAGCAAATCTTAAAGATATCTGGACAGACATTCTGGACCGTTATCAGGTTAAGGATGAGTATGCCCATTATAAGCTGGAGGATTTTATGGAGGATCATATTCACAGTTCCTATCAGGGGCTGGCAGAAAATGAAGAACTGGAACTGATGCCGGGAGTTGAAGAATGGTTTGAATTTTTTAAAGACCACGGCTATCAGATGGTTATTGCCTCTTCTTCCTATTCACCGGTAATTGAGCACATTTATCAGCGTTTTGAACTGGATCAGTATATGGAAGGTTATGTTGGTGCTGATGCTATAGAAAATGGAAAACCAGCTCCCGATATTTTTCTCAAAGCTGCAGAAAAACTGGGAGTTAAGCCGGAAGAATGTCTGGTGATTGAAGATTCCCAGCATGGAGTCCAGGCTGCTCATCAGGCTGGAGCAAAAGTGATTGCTTTCAATCGGGCCCAGGATGAGAGTCAGGATTTATCGCAGGCTGATTTAGTTATTGAAGAATTTAATCAGGAAAATTTGAATAAGGTTTTAGAATAATTAGCAAAGGCAGTTCTTAGTTGAGCTGTCTTTTTTAGTTTTAAGGCAAATAAGCGCAGAAAAAATAAATAGAAAATTCAATTTTTTTGCAGGAGTTTTTAATTTAGTCCTGAATATAGTTAATGAGATGCGTGTTTCAAAATCATAAAATTGGCACAGGTGAATTATTTATGGAAATGAAGAATATAACGATTTCAGATATAGCAGAAGCTTTAGATTTATCCCGGAGTACAATTGATCGGGTAATAAATGAGCGGGGGAGTGTGGCGAAAGAAACCCGGAAAAAAGTTTTAGCTTATATAGAAAAAAATGACTATAAGCCAAATAGGGCTGCCAAACATCTTGCCAAAAAAACAAATTGTACAATCGGAATCTCCTATTATCTACCAGAAAAATTTGCAGCTCAAATAAAAACTGGAATTGAAGATGTTTATCAGGAGTTAAAGGGATATGGTTTAAATTTAATTATTAAAGAAGCAGCATCTTCAGCAGAACAAATTAAACAAATTAAAGCAATGAAATCAAAAGTAGATGGATTAATGGTGGCTCCCTGGGCACCTAAAAAAATAAACAGCTTAATTAATAAATTTATTGAGGCTGAGATACCTGTGGTGACCTTTAATCGAGATGCTCCAGCAAGTAAGCGTTTATTTTATTTTGGCTGTGATTATTTTAAGGCAGGTCGGATTTCGGGAGAAATAATTAAAAAAATCACTTCAACAGCCGGTAAGATAGCAATTATAAGTAATGATGATGATTTAGTTGGTAAAAGAAGAGTTAAGGGCTTTTATAGTATCTTAAAAGAAAATACTTCTCATCAAATAATCGGTCCCTATACAGTTTACGACCATTTTGGGATTAGTGATGCCTATACTCAAAAAGATGTTAACTACATAAAAAAAATTATCGAAGACAATCCAGATCTTAAGGCTTTTTATGTTGTAAATCAAAGTTTATATTTAGTGGCCCGGGTGGTAAAGGAAATGGGCAAAAAAGATCAGATAAAGGTTATTGGTTTTGATTTATTTGATAAATTTATTCCTTTTCTCGAAGAAGAGGTGATAGATGCGTTAATCTGCCAGGAACCCTACAGTCAGGGATATTTCCCGGTAAAGATTCTTTTTGAAATTCTTGTTGAAGATCGGGAAGTGGAAAAGTCGGAATTTATTACCCGTTTAGAAGTTGTGCTCAAAGAAAATCTAAATTACTATCATGATTATCATTATCTGTAAAATCAACAGCTTTAATTTTTAGGTAGATAGATTGTTATGTCAGCAATGAAACACGTACTTCATTTTGGTAATTTGAAAATACAAGCCTGAAAAGAACTTATTTTAGCTGCAAAAATCCAGCTGCAAATTTTCAGAATAAAACATAAATTTATAAAATCATTTGACAACAAGATACAAATCAGATATTATTTATTTAGACCGGTCTGGACCGGTATTAGTTTTAAAAAATTAGATAGGGGAATAAAAGGTGTGGTTAATGTGGCTAAAAATTATAGTTATTTAGATGTCAAAGAAAAACTCAAAAAAAGAATAGAGACCGCTGAATACAAAAAAGAAGAGAAAATACCTTCTGAAAGAAAGCTGTCAGAAGAATTTAAGGTAAGCAGAAATACGGTTAGAAAAGCGATTGAGGAACTGGTATTAGAAGATTATCTGGTTAAAGAACCGGGGAGAGGAACTTTTGTAAATTCTGAAATTAATACTAATTCTGCCAGAGAAAAAACTGGGAATATATTTTTCTTGAGATGCTTTCATAAGAGAGTAAATAATGGAAATAATGCTTCAAAAATTGGTGATGATATTTTTTATCCCCAGGTTGTGGCCGGAATTGATATGATAGCCGCTAATAATGATTATCACTGTATCTTTAAATATATTTATGAAGATGATATCGATCAGAAGTTAGTCAGTGAAATCAAAGAAAAAGCGGATGGTATTATCTGTGGTGAATTACACAGCGAAAAAATGCTGGAGACAATAACTTCTATTAATTTACCGGTTGTTTTGATCAGTTCTTCCATTATCAATGATCAGGTAGATGTAGTTGAAATAGATAATTTTACAGGTGCTTTTAACTTAACCAGTCATTTAACTGAGTTAGGCCACCGCAATTTTGCTCTGATTGGCGGTTCTGCTAATAGTCGACCTTCTAAAG
>JAXKWB010000179.1:0-7397 GCA_036172385.1 Halanaerobiales bacterium
CCAACAATTACCTACAATAATCAATAATTTACAAAATTTCTCGCAAAAACTTTCCTGTATATGAACCTTCTATTCCAGCTACATCTTCAGGAGTTCCTTTTGCAATCAGCTGGCCCCCTTTTTCGCCACCTTCGGGGCCGAGATCAATTATATAATCAGCTGATTTGATTACATCAAGATTATGCTCGATGACAACTACTGTATTACCATCTCCACGCAGTCTGTGTAATACTTCCAGCAGTTTTTTGACATCATCAAAATGAAGTCCTGTTGTTGGTTCATCCAGCAGGTAAAGTGTCTGACCTGTACTTCTTTTACCAAGCTCTTTGGAAATCTTAACCCGCTGAGCTTCTCCACCAGATAAGGTTGTAGCAGGCTGACCGAGTCTAATGTAGCCTAAGCCAACATCATAAAGTGTCTGCAGTCTTCGCTTGATAGGCTCAATATTTTCAAAGAACTCTAAAGCTTCTTCTACATTCATATCGAGTACATCTGCTATTGTTTTCCCCTTATATTTTATCTCAAGAGTTTCTCTGTTATAGCGCTTCCCTCCACAAACATCACAAGGTACATAAACATCGGGCAGAAAATGCATCTCAATTTGCTCTATCCCCTGACCTTTACAGGCTTCACAACGGCCTCCCTTAACATTAAAGCTAAAACGGCCTACTTCATAACCCCGCTGTTTTGCTTCTGGTGTACTTGCAAATACTTTGCGGATATAGTCAAAGACTTTTGTATAGGTTACAGGATTTGACCTGGGTGTTCTACCAATTGGTGACTGGTCAATATCAATTACCTTATCTATTTTTTCGATTCCTTCAATACCATCATGATCTCCTGGATGAAGGGTTGAATCATAAATTTCTTTCATCAGTTCTCTTTTCAATATATTATTAACGAGGGTACTCTTACCAGAACCGGAAACCCCTGTAATACAGGTAAATGTACCGAGAGGAATATCGACATCTATATTTTTTAAATTATGCTGACGGGCACCTTTTACTGTAAGCCAGTTTCCATTTGTCTGATAACGCTCCTGAGGTACATCTATCTTTTCTTTTCCAGAAAGATATTTACCTGTCAGCGATTTTTTTTCCGCTAATATGTCTTCAAGTGAACCTTCTGCAACTATTTCTCCACCATGCTTTCCGGCCCCCGGACCAATATCTATAATATAATCAGCTGCCCTAATCGTTTCTTCATCATGTTCAACAACGATTACGGTATTGCCGAGATCACGGATATGCTCCAAAGTGTTGATCAGCCGATTATTATCCCGCTGGTGGAGTCCAATACTCGGCTCATCAAGAATATATAAAACTCCAACAAGACCTGAACCAATCTGATTTGCCAGCCTGATCCGCTGGGCCTCACCACCAGAAAGGGTACCAGCTGAACGGTCAAGTGTCAGGTATTCTAAACCAACATCTATTAAAAAGCTGAGCCTTGCCTTTACTTCTTTAAGAATTTCCTTGCCAATATAGGCTCTCCGCTCATTTAGTTCCACATCTTCCAGAAAATCGTAGGCATCTTTGATAGAAAATGAAGTAAATTCTGCAATCGAAAGTCCACCGATGGTAACTGCAAGCACTTCCGGCTTCAACCTCTGGCCGCCGCACACCTTACAGGGGATTTCATCCATATATCTTTCCATCCGCTTATGGGTGCCGGGACTATCAGATTCATTTAACCTCTTTTTAAGATAACCGATTACACCTTTGAACTTTGTGGTGTGGTCACGTGTTTTTCCAAAGCGGTTTGTATAGGGAAATGTAACCTTCTCATCTGTCCCATAAAGAATGATGTCAATTATCTCATTATCCATATTTTTAAGCTTTGTCTGTCTGCTAAATCCATATTTTTCTGCAGCTGCCTTTAGAACCGCCGGATGATAACTGCTGCGTGAATTTTTCCAGGGAATTATACCTCCATCTGCAATTGATTTGTCCATATCCAGGATTAAATCAGGATCAAATTCCTTTTTCACACCAAGCCCACCACAGTTATCACAGGCTCCATAAGGACTGTTGAAAGAAAACATTCGAGGAGACATTTCTTCTAAGCTGATATTATGCTCCGGACAGGCAAATTTTTCACTATAGGTAGTTGTCTCTCCATCGATCTGATCAATCATAACCAGACCATCTGCATAATCCAGGGCTGTTTCTGCTGAATCAGCAAGTCTTTCTCTTATTCCATCTTTGATCACAAGCCGATCAACAATAATTTCTATATCGTGCTTAAAATTCTTATCAAGTTTTTCTGCATTTTCGAGCAGCATTGTTTCTCCATCGATTCTTGCTCTGACAAATCCATCCCTTACTGCCTGAAGGAAAACACGCTCATGTTCACCTTTGCGTCCTCTTACAATCGGAGCCAGCACCTGAATCTTCGTCCGCTCCGGCAGCTCAAGCACCTGATCCACAATTTCATCAACAGTCTGAGAGCTAATTTCCTGCCCACAGACAGGACAGTGGGGAATTCCGACCCTTGCATAAAGCAGTCTCAGATAATCGTAAATCTCCGTGACTGTTCCAACTGTTGAGCGCGGATTTTTATTCGTCGTTTTCTGATCAATAGAAATTGCAGGAGAAAGTCCTTCTATATATTCAACCTTTGGTTTTTCCATCTGACCTAAAAACTGTCTCGCATATGCCGATAATGATTCTACATAGCGCCTCTGACCCTCAGCATAAATTGTGTCGAAGGCAAGAGAAGATTTACCTGATCCACTTAAACCGGTTATTACTATTAATTTATCGCGTGGAATATCTATATCTATTTTCTTTAAGTTGTGCTCTTCAGCACCTTTTACTATTATACGGTCTTTTGCCATTATATAAATTACACCTCTTTATTTGTCGTTACTTGTTATTAATTAGTGGTACCTGGTACATATCGTTATCTGTCGAAAATCTTTGGTACCAGGTACCTGAAATTTTACAGTTTCGATTCTAATTCTTCGATTTCATCTCTTATCTGAGCTGCAATCTCAAATTCTAAATTATCAGCCGCATCTTCCATTTCTTCTTCTAAGTCGATAATCAAATGCTGAATTTCTTTGCGGGTCATATTATCATAATCCTGTCCGGCATCTTCACCATTTTCATCTTTTTCGCGTTTATCATAATAGCGGCTCTTATCTTCTGAAACCACCATCTCAACAGGCCGCAGCACATCACGTACCGGTTTAATAATCGTCTCCGGAGTAATATCATTATCTTTATTGTATTGAATCTGAATTTCTCTTCTTCTGTTCGTCTCATCTATAGCTTTTCGCATCGATTTTGTAATATTATCTGCATACATAATTACCTTACCACCAACATTACGGGCAGCACGGCCAACTGTCTGCACAAGTGCTCGCTCTGAGCGCAGAAAACCTTCTTTATCTGCATCCAAAATTGCAACACGAGAAACTTCAGGTAAATCAAGTCCCTCTCTGAGCAGGTTAATACCCACCAGCACATCGAATTCTCCAAGTCTTAAATCACGGATAATCTCTGACCTCTCAATGGTATCAATATCAGAATGAAGATAACGCACCCTGATTCCAGCTTCAGCTAGATACTCAGTCAGATCTTCTGACATTTTTTTGGTTAGAGTAGTAACAAGCACCCGCTCATCATCTTTTACAATCTGCCTTATTTCTTCAAGCAGATCATCAATCTGGCCTTTTGTCGGCCTCACATCAATTTCTGGATCAACAAGCCCTGTTGGTCGAATTATCTGCTCAACTATTTGATTGCTGTGTTTTTCTTCATATGGCCCAGGTGTTGCAGAAACATATACTGCCTGGGGAACAACCTGCTGAAATTCTTCAAAATTCAGCGGCCTATTGTCCAGTGCAGATGGCAGCCTGAATCCATATTCGACCAGTTTTTCTTTGCGGGAGCGGTCTCCAGCAAACATACCACCGATCTGAGGTACTGTCATGTGCGACTCATCAATAATTACCATAAAGTCATCCGGAAAATAATCAAGCAGTGCATTTGGCCTTGAGCCTGGCGGCCTATTTGCAAGGTGACGTGCATAATTCTCTATTCCAGAACAAAAACCCATCTGTTCAAGCATTTCCAGATCATAAAGTGTTCTCTGCTCAAGCCTCTGTGCTTCAACCAGCCTGTTTTCTGAGCGCAGCTCTTCCAGCCTCTCGACCAATTCTGTTCTAATCGTCTTGAGTGCTCTTTCAATTTTATCTTCAGGAGTAACAAAGTGGCTGGCAGGAAAGATTATTATATCATCCATTTCCTCAATTATCTCACCTGTTACTGTATTAATCCTTGTAATCCTGTCTATTTCATCTCCAAACAATTCTATCCTGACTGCTATATCACGGTAGGCAGGAAAAATATCGATAACATCTCCCTTGACTCTAAAGTGTCCTCTTGAAGTATCCATATCATTGCGGCTGTACTGCATAAAGGTTAAGCCTCTAGTAATCTCCTTGCGCTCCATGATTTTGCCGCGCTCTAAATGAACTGAAAGGTTCATATAATCTTCTGGAGAACCCAGGCCATAAATACAGGAAACACTTGCCACAATTAGCACATCTCTTCTTTCAAATAAGGAAGTAGTAGCAGATAATCTCAGCTTTTCTACTTCTTCATTTACAGAAGCATCTTTTTCTATATAGGTATCAGTCTGCGGCACATAGGCTTCCGGCTGATAATAATCATAATAACTGACAAAATACTCAACCGCATTTTCAGGAAAAAACTCTTTAAATTCACTTGTCAGCTGAGCCGCTAACGTCTTATTATGTGCAATTACCAGAGTTGGTTTCTGAACTTCTTCGATCAGCTTTGCCATGGTAAAAGTTTTACCGGTTCCTGTTGCACCAAGCAGTGTCTGATGTTTATATCCTTTATCAATTCCTTCAGCCAATTTTTCTATAGCCTCCGGCTGATCTCCTTTTGCTTCAAAAGGGGCCTTTAATTTAAACTTTCCTTTTTTCATAAATTATCCCCTCCTCTTAATCTCAAATCCTGTGTTTTATTTTGAAAATATCTTAAACGAATTCAAAGCTTGAATATTTATTATACATTAGATACTTTTAAGTTTCCGTTATCTTTGAACAAATTCAAGTGAATAATTCTTAATTATTTCTAATAAGCAGCTATCTCTATATTCTAAAATATAATTTTAAAAGTGAATATATGTTTAGCTGCTTAACCATTATATCAGTAATAGTTACTAATTTAAAGTAGAATTATAGATTTTTTTTGATAGTACTCTGCTAAAAAAAGAGCCCAATTAAGGGCTCTTTTCTATACTTAATTCACTTAAATAATTTCTTTTAACTAACAAACAGTTAATTTATCTCCAGCAGATATCCTCATCATAATGATCATGCAGTTTCTTTTCATAATCTTTGTCCACTAGATAATCAGATCTTTCTTCTCTATATTCTGGCGCTTTTTTGATTTCTTTTTTGCTCTTGTTTACAAAAATATCTTCTTTATTCCAGCTGATATGAGAAATCCATTCTGGAGCGATGAGAACATGCTTACCGGGTAGAATATTTCTCGTATCTATCAGCAGATAGCGGATTACCCAGTCTTCTTCATCAACAAATAGGTCTTCAAGATGGCCAAATTTTTTATCAACTGCATGAATGTGATATCCTTTAATTTCCTTAAAGCTCCTCAGGTTAGACTCAACTTCTTCTTCCTCCTGCTGTTTTTCTTCATCTGTAAGATTATCATATGCGAAAAGCTTTTCTCTTTTTAATGTGCCAGCAGGGATTGAAGGTGATCCAGAAATATTTGATGAAGCCCAGTAAAGAGGCCATTCAAAATGCCTTACAACTTTTTCTTCCATGATTTTAGAAATCGGCTTATTTTTATCCAGACTGGGACTTTCTTCTAACTCTTCAGCAGTTAAATTAACTATAACATTCTCATTTTTAAAATCGATTTTCTCAAAAGCATCAGTAGAGACAAGAGTTAACTCGTGTTTAAGCCACTTTCCGGTGTCAATTACTAAATAGCGCAAAATGAATTTATCCTGATCAAAGTAAAAATCAGAAACTTTGCCCAGCTCGTCTTCCTTTCCCTGGACTTTAAACCCTAATAGAGAATCAAGTTTCCTTAACATTTTGCTCACCTCTCTCAATATTGAGACTTCAAAATAAGAGCTGATCACTGATTATATTTTGATGATTATCTTGATTATAAAATTTCCTTTTTGCAATTATATTATAGTTTATTTGTCGCCCAAAATCAAATAAAAAAAACAGCAATGTTGATTATTTGAAGTATTATATAACTACACTTTTTCTTGCCTCTTTAACCATTTCAATATCATCAGTAATTATATTATCTACTCCCATCTGAAATAATTCCAGAGCAGGTTCATAATAGTTAACTGTATAAACATTAACCTCTATACCATTAGCATGTGCTTTTTTAACAAGCTCACCATCAACTGTTAAAAATTGAATGTTAAGAGCATCAAAACCATGTTTAAGCACATATTCAACTGGTTCAACCATTTTTGCAGTAAAAAGTGCCCCTGTCTTTATTTCTTGATCAAGTTCCTTTATTTTAAGCAGGCTGTGGTGATTAAAAGAAGAAATTATTGCCTTTTCTCTAATCTTGTGATTTTCTAATATGTCCAGCACTTTTTTTTCTAAGCCCGGATATGGCACAAAATTCTTTAATTCAATATTGATTATCGGTAAGTACTTAGCTATTTCTAGAACCTCATTTAAAGTAGGTATCTTCTCTTCGTTAAATTTAGGATCAAGATATTCACCTGCATTCAATTTTTTCAGTTCTTTAAGATTATAATTTTTAACAAGACCTCTGCCGTTCATTGTTCTATCGATCAGTTCATCGTGAATTACAACTACTTTACCATCTTTGGTCATCTGTACATCAAGTTCAACTCCATCTGCTCCACAGCTTACAGCTCTACGAAAATTTATGAGTGTATTCTCTGGATATCCAGCTGTTCCACCTCTATGTCCAATAATTTTTGTAACCATTGTTATAACAACTCCTCTTATAATTTTATTCAGATTACAGTGTTATATCTAAAAGAATATCTAAATGCTTATTATGTCAGCTATGCCGGCTTAAAAATTTCCTGTTGAATGAAAAAACATCCGCAATTTATATAAATATGAAATATATTTCAGCTTAAATTACAATCTACATGCAGCATCCTCATCTAAAGCATTAACCTTCTATAATATTATAATTAATATATGGCTGAATTACAAATGTGTATAATTAAATTTTTGTTAAAATCGAAGCGAAAATTAAATTAGGCAATAAACATTTTATTTTTTAGGGAGGTCATTGATATGAACAGCAAATTTACAAAAAAATATCGTTATATTGCTTGCTTTTTAATCGCTCCATCAATAATCACCGTCAGTATATTTT
>JAXKWB010000180.1:0-8028 GCA_036172385.1 Halanaerobiales bacterium
TTGATCCACTTGAAACTCTCAATTATTTTGGCGATATTGTAATTAAAGAGATGCAGAATCAAAAAAAAGTCAAACTTCTAAAAATGATGCTCAAGGAAAATAATAATCCGGTTGTTAAAAAAAGACTTCAGGGTAGAATGGGAAATAACATAGAAAGAGTTACTATTTTTTTTACTAGACTACAGCAGGAGGGGGAAATTAAAAGCAATTTAGATCCAGAATTTACAGCAAACGAATTTGTCGGTGATCTGATTTATTATAGAATGAGGTATTTGCTTTTTGAACTCGACAGTTTTGAAGAATTGAAAACAGCTACCAAAAGGCATATTAGTTTTTTCTGGGAAAATATCAGAGACAATAGAGGGGGAGAAAAAAATGTTTAAAAAAATTACAGTTTTCTTTTTAATATTATTCTTTTTTAGTTTACAGTTCAGTCTGGCTCAGGAATTAGATGGAGATCAGGTTTTAAAAAAGGTAGAAGCTTCACGTCAGTCAAAAAGCCATCAGATGAAAATGAAAATGGAATTATACAGCAGCTCCGGTGAGATGAGGAGTAGAGAACTTAACAATTATCGACTTGAAGGAGAAATTGAACGATCTCTGATGCAGTTTACTGAGCCGGCAGACATCAGCGGCACCTCATTTTTATTATTAGATGATCAGGCTAATAATCAGGAAGATATGTATCTCTATTTACCGGCTCTGGGTTCAGTCAGGAAAATATCGGGCAGTCAAAAAAATGGTAATTTTGCGGGTTCAGATCTAACCTATAATGATCTCAGTATTTTTAGCGGAGCAAATTTTAGAGATAATTATCAGGCAGAAATCATATCAGAAACTGAAAAAATAATTGAACTGCATCTGAAAATTACTGATCCAGATATTGACTACAGCTACGGTAAAATGTGGGTCAGAAAGGATCTCTGGCTGGCAGAAAAAATAGAATATTATGATCAGCAGGAAGAGTTAATAAAAGTTATTACTTTAAGTAACTTTGATAAAATTGATGCTAATCGACTGGCCCGCCGAATAGAGGTAGAAAATGTTAAGAGGGGAAGCAGAACAATTTTAAAGCTGGTGGAAGTAGATTTTGATCCAGAACTTGATCCCGGTATATTTACAACCCGCTATCTGCAGCGCCAGTAAGCCAATTAGTCTGTAAAATCTAGAGGAGGTAAGCAATAATGAAAAATATCATTCCCAAAAACAAACTAAATAATTTGCTTTCTATTGCAGTTTTGACCTTGATTTTAAGCCTTATCCTTACATTTAACCTGGAAGCAGCTTCTTCCAGTGGAGAATTGAGCACTATGGTAATCTATGAACAGGAATTAGAACAGTGGCAGGATCAGAGTCGGCTGGAATTGGATCTGCAGCAGGATTTAAGTTCTGATTTAAATTATTATCTAAAAGGAGCCTTAACTTTAGAAAGCTATTATCAGCAGGACCAAAAAGAAAGAGATTTTGAGTTTGAAGTTAAAGAAGCCTATCTCAATTATTATACAGATAAGATTGACTGGAGGCTGGGAAGACAGAACTTCAGCTGGGGAAGCTCTTATAATATTAATCCTCTCAATTATTTTAATCCAATCGATCAGGGTGCAGTTGATCCTTTTCAAAGCAGAAAGGCAGTTGATGGAATCAGAGCAGCCTATTATCCCAATTTTGAATGGCAGCTGACCGGTGTTATAACTGAGCATGCAGAAATAGATGAGCTGCAGTCTGCAGTCCAGCTGATCCGCAGGCGCTGGCAGGGTTATGATCTTGCTGCTTCTGTTTTCAGCGGTAATAGTCTGCAGTCGGTGCCAGTGGGAAGAAATTTTTATCCTGAAGTTAATAAAATTGGATTTGATTTTAAGGGAGATTTCAGCAGTAAAAATATAGGTCTATTTTCCGAATTTGTTTACAGTGACTATCAGAACTCCCGCCTGAAAAATACGAATGAGTTAATCATTGGTCTGGATTATAAATTTGAGAATAACCTTTATTTACTGGGCCAGTATTACTATCAGGAACTAGCTCCTGTTCAGTCTGAAGCAAATCAATTGTTAATTTTAAGAGCTGAAAAGCCTTTTGGCTATTTTCATAACTGGGAGCTCAATTTGATTTCTGATCTCAAAAAAGGGATGTCTGTAGTTAGACCAGAGATCATTTTTTCTTTAAATGAAGGTCTTGATTTAGAAACTGGAGCAGTTATCAAGCTTAATCAAAAAAGAAAAAGCAGATTGAATCAGTTAAATCAGGAACTCATCTATCTTTCTTTAAGTAAATACTTTTAACAAAGGAGCTGATCTGAATGCTGCAAAAAATAATAAAAAAAGTTTCTTCTCTGGCAGTGAAACATCCGCTTCCAGTAATTTTGAGCTTTATTTTAATAACAATTTTTTCACTTTATAATTTACCGGCAATCGAGGTGGATACAGCAATTAAGAGTCAGATTCCGGAGTCGATGCCTTCACGAACAAAAATAGAAAAGATTGAAAATATTTTTGGTGGTACAGAAATGATTATGCTGACAGTAGAGGCAGAAGATGTACTGGAGGCTGAACTGTTGAGAAAAATTCGATTTATTTCAGCCGAATTAGAAAAACTGGCAGAAGTCGATAAGGTCAACAGTCCTTTTACAGTAAATATTATTGAAGGTAGAGAAAATGAACTGCTGATAGAAAGTGCTGTCAATACTATCCCGACAGATGAAGCTGAAAAAGAAAGGTTGCGAGAGCGGCTTGCAAATAGCGAACTGGTAATGGGATCAGTTTTCTCCAGAAACTTTGAGGCGGTCAATATTGCTGTTATCCTGGCTGAAGACTTTAATGATGCAGAAATCAAGAAAAAAATTAACACTATTCTGGCCGAGGCAGATGAAAAATTTTCAGCTGAAGAAAAAATATTAAAGTCCGGACTGCCAATCATAAGAGCCTTAAATGCAGAAATTATGCAGCATGATATGCGGCTTTTAATGCCGCTGGGATTAGTTATTATGCTGATATTTCTTTTCCTCTGTTTTAAACAGCTGCGGGGTGTCATTTTACCTTTTACAGTTGTTATAATGTCAATAATTTTTTCTTTATCCCTGCTGCCGCTCCTGGGCTGGAAGTTTCAGCTGATGACCGTCATTTTACCTGTGATTTTAATTGCTGTGACCAATGATTACGGCATTCATATTCTTGCAGCCTATCAGGAACTGGCAGTTGAGCAGAAAAATTCAGTTCAGGTAAGTAGAAATTCTGTTTTAAAACTTGGGGCTCCCGTAATTGCTGCTGGAATCACAACTGTTGTTGGACTGCTCTCACTTTCCAGTCATATTATTGTCCCGGCTCGAGAACTGGGAGTGCTGGCAGGTGCCGGTATTACTTTTGCACTCCTGGCCAGCCTTTTATTTATACCGGCCGTTTTATCTCTGCTAAAAGTTAAGACTCCCCTCAAAAATTATAAGGCTGGGGCAGGAAATAACAAAGAAATCAGCAGCAGAGGAATTATAGACAGGATATTGTTTAAAATTGCTGATCTGGTTAGCAGGAAAGCTAAAAAGATTTTGATTTTTAGTGTTTTAATTGTTCTGATTCTTTCTGCCGGAATGTTCCAGCTGCAGGTTGACACTAACCCTATTAATTTTTATGATGAAGAGTCTGAGATTGTGCAGGCTACAGAAATAGTTAATCAGCATTTTGGTGGTGCAAATTCTATTTCTGTAGTTGCCAGAGGGAATATTACCCAGTCTGAAATGATGCAAAAAATTAGTGATTTTGAGCTGGCAATTGAAGAATTTAAAAATATAGGAGAAGTAAGTGCAGTTTCTACAATCATCAGAACCATGAATAAAGAACTGCACAATGGGCAGCCGGAATTTGAGAAAATACCAGAAGCTGATTCAGCTTTATCCCAGTATTTACTTCTTTTTTCAATGTCTGGTGATCTTGACAAGCTGATTGACTTTAGGGAAGAAAATGCTCTGATAACCGCCAGAATTAAAACTAATAGTACAGAAGAAATAAGAGGAGTTCTCAATAAAATTCAAAATGAGGCTCAAAATTATGAAGCCGGCACTTTCCCTTTGATAGGTGGATTTGGTGATCTGCTGTCTGAGCTGGTTAATGCTGTTGTTCGGGGCCAGGTAGTAAGTCTTCTTCTTTCGATAATTCTGGTTGCAGCTGTAGTTATGCTGTTATTTAAATCTTTTACAGCCGGTGTTTATACCTCAGTTCCTCTAATAACTGCTCTAGTCTCTTTATTTTCGCTGATGGGCTTTTTAAATATAAAACTGGATATGATTACCACTATGCTTTCTTCGATCATGATTGGTGTTGGAGTTGACTATACAATTCATTTTCTCTGGCGCTACCGGGAAGAAAGGAGAGATTTAGCTAAAGAGGAGGCGCTGCTCGAAACTCTTACAACTTCAGGTCGGGGAATTACTTTTAATGCCCTTTCGGTCATAATCGGATTTTCAGTTCTTTTTGTCTCTGGATTTTTACCGGTTAAATTCTTTGCTTTTTTAGTAACAGTTTCTATTGCCACCTGTTTAATCGGAGCTTTACTGATTCTCCCAGCTTTAGTTTTAGTTTTTGAACCTGAGTTTTTGGAATAAATTTACAAGAATTTACAAGTACCCGGTACCAAAAAACCCTAATTTGATATTATTTTTAGTTTTGTTATAATATAAAGTGGCTGAAAGAGTAAATAAGAGAAATTAAACTTCTAAAAGAACAGATCGCTTCTAATGAAAGCACAATCTTATACAAGGTCAAAAATGCTCATAAAGAATCATAAACTTTTAAGGAGGGTTTTTACTTATGGAAAAAATTAGAACGATTTTTACTTCACTGATGATTATAACACTGCTGATGACAGGAATGGCTTTACTCCCGACAGAAACACAGGCTCAGGATAAGACAGTTAAACTTGGCTATGTAAACTGGGCGGGGACAGTTGCTGAAACTCAGGTTGCTAAGGTAGTATTAGAAGATATCATGAATTATAATGTTGAGACAACAATGGTTGGAGTCGGGCCTATTTATGCTGCTTTAGCTGAAGGTGATATTGATGCTTTTATGGGAGTCTGGCTGCCTCAGACACATAAAAGTTATATTAAAAGATATGAGGATCAGATTATTAAGACTGGTCTTAATTATACAGGAGCTAAGATCGGCCTTGTTGTACCAGAATATGTGAGTATTGACTCAATCAAAGAATTGAAGCAGCATCGTGATAAATTTGACAGCAAAATTACTGGCATTGAACCTGGGGCTGGGGTTATGAAAGCAACCAGGGAGGCTATTAAGAAGTATAATTTAGATTTTGATCTTATAACAAGCAGTGGTCCGGCAATGATTGGAGCTTTAGGAAAGGCAATAAAGAATGAGGAATGGATTGTTGTAACCGGTTGGCGTCCTCATTACAAGTTTGCAAAGTATGATTTAAAGTTTCTAAAGGATCCTCAGAATATTTATGGAACTAAGGAAAATGTCTATACCTTCCATAATCCGCAGTTAGCTCAGAAACATCCAGAAGTAGTAAGTTTTTTTCATGATTTTAGAATGACAACTGATGAAGTCGGAAAAGTCATGGCCTGGATTGAAGATGGCATGGAAGGAGAGGCAGCTGCTAAAAAATGGGTTGAAGCCAATAAAGAAAAAGCCCGTGGCTGGACTAATCCGGTTGTGGTTTCCGAATAAAATCATTCATAAAAAATAAAATTTATTAAAACAAGACCCCTGCTTTTTGATAGGTAGGGGTTAAAGATATTTGAACTAATTTTATAGAATTATAGAAGCATTCCTGTAATGAATAAAAATCAATATCGACAAAAAGATACCCCCTTGGTATAATACGGAGTATCAGAGGTCATTCTGATCTCTAAAAAACCAAGGAAGTATCTAATATGAATTATACTCAAAACGAAAAGATTATGCAAGTAAAAGTTTCAACATGGTGGTCAGCCTGGCACCTATCATGAAACTACCCGGGTGTACCTGAGACTACAGCTTCTGAGTTAATGGAAAATTTTAGCACTTATATCGAAAAGTTATTGCTACTAAAAAAGGTGAAGAGTATAGAGCTAAAAGTGTTGTCATTGCAACAGGGACTGAACTCAGAATATCGGGAATTAAAGATGTTTTTTTTAAGCAGATAAGCTATTAATTTTAGGAGGAAGCGATTATGGGTAAAGAAGAGCTTTTAAAGTCAATACCTGCTGTTAATGATATACTTGCCACAAAAAAGTCAGAAAAAATAAAAAATAATTATTCCAGGTCCGACTTATTAGAAGGAATAAGACATGTAACTGATAAAATAAGAACTGAAATTTTAGCTGATGATTTTTCCCGAACTGATTTCGATAAAGATATACTAAATACAGAAAACATTTTAGATTTGGTTAAAAATTATTTAAAAAAAATTTATCAACCAGAGATGTCAGCTGCTATTAATGCAACTGGAGTTGTGATCCATACTAACTTGGGTAGATCTCTGCTTGCTGATAGTGCAGTAGAGGCAGTTGAAAATGTTGCCAGGCATTATTCAACCTTAGAAATTGATAGAGAAAGTGGAGAAAGAGGTTATCGTTATTCTTCGGTCCAGGATCATCTTAAAAATTTGACTGGAGCTGAAGCTTCACTGGTGGTTAATAATAATGCAGCGGCAGTGACCTTAGTTTTAGCTGCTGTGGCCGAAGAGAAAGAGGTGGTTATTTCTCGGGGAGAACTTGTAGAAATTGGAGGATCCTTTAGAGTTCCGGAAGTTATGGAGCAGAGTGGAGCAAAATTAGTAGAGGTTGGTTCAACCAATAAAGTTTACTTAAAAGACTATTTGAATGCAGTTACAGAAGAAACCGGTGCTTTTTTAAAAGTTCACACCAGCAATTATAGAATACAGGGTTTTACAGCCACTGTGGAGGCAGAAAAACTGGTTAATGATGCTCATCAGAGAAACATTCCTGTTATTGAGGATTTAGGTAGTGGAATAATATTTGACCTGCAGTCATATGGATTACCTTATGAACCTACAGTTAAAGAAAGTATAGATGCAGGTATCGATCTGGTAACATTCAGTGGAGATAAACTACTTGGTGGTCCTCAGGCCGGGATAATTGTTGGAAAGAAGAAATATATTAAAAAATTAGAACACCACCCATTATTGAGAGCCCTGAGAGTTGATAAATTTACTCTGGCAGCACTTGAAGCTACACTTAAATTGTACCGCAACTTTGAAGAAGCTATTGTTAAAATACCAACACTTAGAATGTTGACAGAAACAGATCAAAAAGTTAAAAAGCGAGCTAAAGATTTGTTTTCTTACCTGGTTAAAAATAATAAGGTTAGCTTTAAAATTGAAAAGGACACAGCCCGAATAGGTGGAGGCAGTTATCCTCTGACTAAAATAAAGACTTATGTTTTAACAATTGATTCTGAGCTGATTTCTTCAGAAGAGCTGGCTTATAAATTACGTCAGGCAGAGATGCCTATCTTCAGCAGAATTAAAAACCAGAAATTAATAATTGATCTGAAGACAGTACAGCCAGCTGAAATTAAATTACTGGCTGCAGAGATTAATCAGGTTCTGAGGGAGGAAGTCTGATGAATGATAAAAACATTATTATTGGTACAGCCGGACATATTGATCATGGAAAAACTACTTTAATTAAGGCTCTTACCGGTGCCGATACAGATAGATTACAGCAGGAAAAAGAACGTGGAATCTCAATCGAGCTTGGCTTTACCTCATTTGAACTTTCTAATCAGCATCAGGTAGGGATTATTGATGTACCCGGACACGAAAAATTTATAAAAAACATGCTGGCCGGAGCCGCTGGAGTTGATCTTGCTATTCTAGTAGTTGCTGCAGATGAAGGGATGATGCCCCAGTCAAAAGAACATCTGGCAATTCTTGATCTGCTCGGGGTTAAACACGGAGTTGTTGCTTTATCTAAAAGTGACAAAGTAGATGAAGAATGGCAGCAGCTGGTGATAGAAGATACCCGGGAAAAACTGAAAGGTTCTTTTTTAGAAAATGCAGAGATCATTCCGATTT
>JAXKWB010000181.1:0-8524 GCA_036172385.1 Halanaerobiales bacterium
GAGATTTTCCTTTTTGCTGCAGCCTGCTTTTTTTAATTTTAAGATCTTTAATTTTACGACTGCGGCCAATTAAATCTCTGCTGTTGCTGGAACTGCTTCCTCCTGAAATTGCTCCACCAGGATAAACAACATCTCCCTCAGTAGTAACTATCCGGAAATTACGCTTAATATTCTTGGACATCTGAACAGCATGGTTCAGGTTATCACTGACCACAATCTGTCCCAAAAGAAAGTTGAATACATTCTCTAAACGATCCGGAAAATCAACAAGGTCGACAGCCAGTCCTATAAACCCTTCCTGCTGAGCTAATTTTTCTAAATAATGATCCCCCAGTCGGGAACCATTTACCATATTTAAAGGTAAAAAGGTAGCCCTACCATTTTTGTTTTGTTTTAAATATTTAACTGCATCACGGGCAGTCTGATCATCTTCCACAATAATATTCTGCATTTTTGCTCCCAGAGCAGTTTCAATAGCCTGTTCATATTCCGCTTTTACTGATACTATTTCTGCAACAACATCAATTATCCCACTAAAATTTTCTCGCTGTTCTAAGAGGCTGCGCACCCCATTATAATAACCTTCATAACTTTCCTGCATTTCTTCCATTAACTGCAGGCGGGAATTATAGTGCTGATAATCTTCTTTTGTTTTTAAAAGTTCATCTTTGCCAGCTTCTAAAGCTTGAGCTTCTTCATTAATGTTTTCTTTCAAACTATCTAAATCTGACTCTTTTTGAGCAATCTGTTCTCTAATTTCTGCCAACTCTTTTTTGATTTGAGCAGCTTTTTCTGATTCAATTTTTATTTTATCATCAATTTGATGCTGATCTGCAGAGATTTCCTGCAGTCGATCATTTGAAATCTCGACTCTCTCTTTTAATCTTTCTAAAGCAGACTTTTCATTTTGAATTTTTTTCTTATTTGTTTCTATTTCATTTTTTTTAGCCTCTATCTTCCGACTGAGGGATTCTATTTGTTCTTTATTCTGATTAATATTTTCCTTCAATTTATTAATTTCAGCCTGAATATTCTGCTGATCAGAATTTATCAGTTCAAAATTATCCTCAGCCTGTTTAACTTTTTCCTGCTGCAGCTTACGCTCTTTTTTCAAGTTAGTAATTTTCTGAGTTAAATTTTCTTTATTTTCTATGTAATTATTTTTTCTTTCTGCCATTACATTAAGATTATTATTGATTTCATTAACTTTATTTTGATTCTGAAAATAATTATTACTTACCTCTTCTTTTTCATTTTTAAGAGATTTTAGCTTATCTTTAGAATTATCAAGCTGATAGGAAAGGGCATTATAACCGCTTTCTTTTTCATTTAGTTTTTTCTCTGCCGACTCTCTTTTCTGGCTCAATTGACTAAATTCTGCTGCATGTTCTTTCCACTGTTTATTTAATAAACTTATTTCTAAATCTGAAAGCTGATTTTTATAGTCTTTATATTTTTTCGCTTTTTCAGCTGCCTTTGCTAAAGGGTCGTGTCTTTTTTCCAGTTCATCCACAAGATCATGAATCCTGTTTAAATCATTATTAGTATTATCAAGCCTTTTTTCGGCATCTTCTTTCCGCGACTTATGCTTCATAATTCCGGCAGCCTCTTCAAAAAAGAGGCGCATCTTATCTGGCTTGGATTTAATAATAGAATCAATTCTGCCCTGTCCAACTATTGAATAACCATCACTTCCCAGACCACTGTCCATTAACAGCATTTCTATATCCTTTAAGCGGCAGGAAGCACCATTGATCAGATAGTCGCTGCGGCCATCATCTCTAACCTGACGTCCCAGGGTCAGCTCTTTACCTTCAACCGGCAAATCTCCATTAGAATTATCAAAGAAGAGAGTCACACTGGCTTTCTTTTTGGCATTTAATTCTTCACTTCCAGAAAATATAATATCTGCCATTCTGCTTCCCCGCAGGTTTTTAGCACTCTGCTCACCCAAAACCCAGCGGATAGCATCTACAATATTACTTTTACCACTGCCGTTTGGTCCAACCACAGCAGTTATATTTTCTTCAATCTCTATATCAGTTTTATTCGCAAAAGATTTAAATCCCTTGAGTCTTATCTTTTTTAAAAAAATTTTAACCACCAACCTCACAATTAGCCTGACTTTACATTTAAAAACCTACCCTCACGGATAGGTTTTAAAAATCGTGATTTATCTCGGCTCTACTAAAAATTTGATAGCTGTTCTTTCTTCTCCATCGATTTCAATTTCAACAAATGCAGGAATCATAATTAAATCCATCCCATTGGGAGCAACATAACCCCGGGATATAGCAATTGCTTTAATAGTCTGATTAACTGCTCCAGCACCTACCGCCTGTAATTCAACCTCTTTTTCATCTCTTAAGACTGCTGCTAAAGCACCGGCAACAGCTTTTGGATCTGATTTTGATGAAACCTTTAATTGTTCCATAAATAATTTAACTCCCCCTCAAAATTAATAATAATATTTTTCTATAAAATAGGTGGAGAATCTTCAGGATTATATAAAATAACCTTGAGAATATTTAAACAGCTAGTTAATTAATTCTTGATTAAGAGACTTATTCCTTCTTTATGGCAAAAATTAAAGTATATTTTTTAATTTATCTACTTCCTGATTACTTAAATATCTAAATTCGCCTTCTTTAACTCCTTTAAGTGTTAGAAAAGCAAAGGCAATTCTTTTTAAAGAAATAACAGAAAACCCGGCAATTTTAACCATTCTTCTAACCTGACGATTCCTGCCTTCGTGGATTACTATCTCAAATTGAGTCTGCTCATCTTTATAATTCACATTTGATATTTTTGCTGGAGCTGTTTTCTGGCCGTCAATAATCATTCCAGCTTCAAATTTTTCGAAATCTTCCTGGCTCAGTTTTCCCTGGACCAGAACTCTATATTTTTTATCTACCTCTTTTTTGGGATGAGTCAATTTATAGGTTAGATCTCCATCATTGGTCATCAACAGCAGACCGGAACTATCATAATCAAGTCTGCCTGCCGGATACAATCTCTGTTTTAAATCGGGAATTAAATCCATTACTGTTGGACGGCCTTCCGGATCCGAGACTGTGGTAATATATCCTTCCGGTTTATTTAATAAAATATACCTTTTTTTCTCTTCCCTTATTACTTCACCATCAACTACAATCTCATCTTGTTCCGGATCCACCTTAAATCCCATTTCTTCAACAATTTCTCCATTTACTTTAACTCTACCTTCTGCTATTATTTCTTCTGATTTTCTGCGAGAAGCAACCCCTGCATGGGCCATAACTTTCTGCAGTCTCTCCATTTTTTCACCTCAAAATTATAATTATAAATTTTTATTAACTCTCAATTTATATTTCTTTTGAATCTTTTTTACTTTCTGCTTCCATTTCTTCCTCTGCTGCCTGTTCTGCAGCTGCTTCGATTTCTTCAGCAAATAATTTTTCTACTCTTTCAATCTCCGGCAGCTCAGCTAAATCTTCAATATCTAGATATTCTAAAAATTGATCAGTCGTTCCATAAATAATTGGATTACCAATAGTTTCTTTTCTGCCTACTTCTTCTATCAATTCATATTTAGTTAAAGTTGTTAAAGTTCTCTCTACACTAACTCCTCTAATCTCTTCAATTTCAGAGCGGGTTACCGGCTGTCTGTAAGCTATAATGGCCAGTGTTTCCATTGAAGCAGTAGAAAGAGAAGAAACCTTTGTGATATCAAATAATTGTTCTATCTCAGCTGCAAATTCTTTTTTTGTCTGAAACAAATAACTATCATTGTATTCTTTAAGCTGAATGCCGAATTCAACCCCCTGATATTTCTGTTCCAGATAGATAATTATTCTTTCCAGTTTTTCTTCCGAAAAAGCAGTGATTTCTTTAATTACAGACCGGGGGAGTTTTTTTTTGCTGCTAAAAATAAGAGCCTCTACTAAAGCAATCTCCTTTGGTTTTAAATCTTCAAATCCAAGGTTATCAAGTATTTTCTGCTCTTTTTCCCTTCTCTTATTACTGAGATAGCTTATCTTATCCTCACTCATCAAATCACCTTTCCATACTGATCCTGATATCAGAAAAATTATTATCCTGGACTACCCGTATTCGTTTACGCTTCATCAACTCCAGTAATGCCAGTAAGCTAACTACAATTTCAAGCTGATTATTTTCTTCTTTTATTAAATGAAAAAATGACACTTCGTGGTTAACCTGTCTGATATCTTTTAAAATATCTCTAATTTTATTACTAATATTAAACTTTTCTTCTTTAAGGTACTCTAATTTAGGATTTTTTAAAACCTCTGTTTCCTCTTCCTTCTCAGCAGTTAAAGCCTTAACCACCAGCTCATAAAGTTTAGATGCCGAAATTTCTAAATCAACCTGCAGCATCTCCGGCATCAGCTCTTCTATATCAACCTTAGCCTGATAGCGGTTCCCGGCCCTCTCTTCCCACTCTTTTAACATTTGAGCAATGTTTTTGAATAATTCATATTCTCTAAGTCTAGTAATTAATTCATGTTCAGTTTCTTCTTCCTCCAGCTCATCATCCACAGGCAGTAGAGCTTTAATTTTAATTTCAATCAGTTCAGCTGCAATAATTAAGAACTCACTTGCCAGATCAATATCAAATTCTCGCATTTGCTCTAAATGTTTAAGATATTGATCAGTTATCTTTGCAAGTGAGACCTCACTGATATTTATTTCATTTTTCTTAACCAGCTGGTATAAAAGTTCCAGTGGGCCCTCAAAATCATCAAGTATCAGCTTATAGTCCATAACTTAACCTCTTTCTCTTACAGTAGTAGTCCGTACATTGTATTTACCAGTGGTCCAATTATACTCCATAAAATTCCTGTGTAGGCAAGTATCAACAGTAAAATCATTCCATAAGGACCTTCCAGTTTACGGATATATTTATCAAATTTAGGTGGTAAAAAACCCATTAAAATCTTAGATCCGTCCAGTGGTGGCACAGGTAAAAGGTTAAAAAAACCTAAACTTAAATTAATAATTACTGCTAACTGAAAGAAAACAAAAAATGTCTGAACAAGACTACCATAACCGGCCATCTGCAGCTGATATAAACTGGCAGAACTAAAAAAAAGAATAATTCTTGCTGTCAGTGCAAATAAAATGGCCAGAAAAAAGTTAGCTCCTGGACCGGCAAGACTGACAAACATCTGTCCCTGCCTCGGATTTTTATAATAATTAGGATTAATTGGTACTGGTTTAGCCCAACCAAAACGTCGGGTCAAAATCAGGACTAGACTTCCAATTGGATCCAGATGGGCCAGGGGATTTAAAGTTAATCTGCCCTGAGACTTTGGAGTAGGATCTCCTAATTTATGTGAAACATAACCATGCATAAATTCATGTAATGATAAAGAAAGTAAAAGTACTGGAATTAATAATAACAGTTCATATATTGTACTCATTATTTCACCTCTTGTTAAAAGCTATTAAGTCTATTTAATATCTTCTAATATTTTTATATAATCTCTTCTAAATATTCTAAAGCTTCCTCGCGGCTGCTGATCTGATCGCGCAGAATCTGATCTCTGATTTCCAACAAATATTTCTTGATTTCTGGTCCCTGTTTAATTCCCATCTCGATTAAATCATGACCCGAAACTGGAATTTCAATCTGATCTCTCAACTGCAGGTGCTGAAAAATTTCTTCTGCATATTTCTGCTTAAAGTTATTAACAGCAAACATAATTAATTCTTCTGCCTGATAAAACTCCAGTTCTCTATAGCTTAAGGCTGGATCTTTAATTTCAAAAACCGCAGTCTCAATGTTCTCCCAGCTTTTTTGGATAAAAGTCTTTTTTTCTGGAACTGAAAGCGGCCAGGATTTAATCATGCTTTCTTTACTATTATAAAACAAAATCATTAGTCTGACAAGAAAATGATTAATTTCAAGCTCTTTTTCTCTGCTGAGAGCAAGCATTTTCTCTCCTTTTAAAAATTTAGCATCTCTGCTGCTGTCAAAATCAAAATCATCTTTTATCAACTTTAGAACAGGAATCTGATTCAATAGAATAGCTGAAAATTGAGAAATGTCTTTCTGCGCTTTAAATAAATATGATAGCTCAGTAAAAACTCTTTCCAGGGCCAGTTTATGATAATCGTAATTTTTTAATGATCGCCGGCTTAATTCAACAGTTTCAGCACTAAGTTTAAAATCTTTTAATATTTGAAAACGAATCCCCCGCAGAATTCTTAAAGGATCATCTCTAAAACTATAATTATGAAGTACTTTGAGAATTCCATTATTCAAATCATTAAGAGCACCAAAAAAATCATATAAGATACCTTTACGATCAGGGTGCAAATCAATTACAAGAGTGTTAATTGTAAAATCGCGACGAAATAGATCAGAAAAGAGATCAGCTTTTTCTACAAGAGGTAAAGAACCTGGAAAATGATATTTTTCCTCTCTGCAGCTTGCTATATCAATTGAATAACCATATTTGTTGTGTAAAAATCCAGTAGAAAATTTATTGTTATAATCATATTGATAATCATATTTTTCAGCAAGATGAATAAAAAACTTTTTTAAATCTCCATCCAGCAGGATATCTAAATCTTTATTTAAGGGGAGATTAATCAATAAGTCCCGGACCTGGCCTCCAACCAGATAAAGATTATATCCTAATTTTGCAGCCTCTGCAGCAAGTTTTAAAAGTAATCTTTTTCTTTCTGCAGGTAGATAATCCAGTAAGTCTGATTTATAGTGCAGAAATGAAGCCTGCTCATGATTATTTTTCTGATATTTTTTTAATAAATCAAGCCCTTTATCAAGATCAATACTCAAACTTTTATAGGCTGCATCATTATGATAGGGAACATGATGCTGACCTGATTTAATTTTGCCCAGAAATCGAATTTTATATTTTAAAAGGTTAACACTCTCTTTATTAAAATACACATTATCCTGATCAATTAAATAATTGTTTTCTACATAATATCTCTGATCTTCAGCATCAACTTTTAGGGCAATTTTTTTAAAGTCAGCTTCTTTTAGATTATTTATTTTTATAATTTTATTATCATAAGTAAAATATTCTTCCGCCATAGAATTAAGTATTTTATCTAATAATTTTTTTCTTTTTTTCATTATATACTCACCACTTTAAAAGACTGCCTCAATAGAGACAGCCCGATTTATAATCAAAATTAATATTATCTAATTGATGTCATCCAGATCAATTTCTTTTAAATTAGGATTATCAGCTGCTGAACGGCCAACTTTAGCCAGATCAATCCACTCGCCATCCACTTTAACCCGTACTACATCACCTGTAAAATCATTTTTGGTTCCCTCACAGGAACAATTTGATAAAAGCCAGCTGCCAACCCCATAAATATCGACAGGAACCTGAGATGATTCAAACCGGTCAATTTTTTCGGGATTAAAGCCACCGGTTGCAATAATTTTTACTTCCTGACAGAATTTTTTTGCAAGCTCTAAATCTTCAGGACGTAGATCCCATTCTTTGTAAGCATTATCGAGGGCTTTACGTAAATTAAAAATAAGACGAGCATTAACTCCATTATCAAGTTCTTTTTTCCCCAGAGGCTCAACACTTTTATCTCTTAAGTCAGAAGAATTATCCGGCCTTACCCCAAATAATTTATATTTTTTTGCTTCTTTTTCTTTACCTGCTTTTAATAATTGCAGGTATTTATCAAACATTGCCTTTAAAACTTTTTTACTGGTAGTCACACAGTTATTTTTAAAATCTACCAGTGCAATTCTATTAACATCAAGCGGCATTAAACGACAAAACTGCAGCATTGCTTCTGCTGTCTCACCTAAAAATGATGCTACATAGGAATGACTGATAGTTCCTCCTCCTTTACCACCCCACCAGGCTCCCTGTTCATCTGTGGAAATATAGCGCTGGGTATTGGTGCCGTATTCATTATTATAAGCATTTACTCCTAAAGAATAGGCATAACCATGCATTGCCTGAGATTTATAATGAGTAAATCTGGCCGGGAAAAATAAAATGTCTTTGCCCCTTGCAGCTACCATTACCTGATAAACATTAGTGGCTATCCTGGAGGCCTCTGTCAGTGATCCCAGGATTGGGGTTTCCAGAATTGAAAAATCACGATAGCGACCTCTAATTTTGATCACTGGATCAACATTATGGGGATTACCTTTATAAAATGCCTTTTCTCCATCATGACAGGCTTCAACTTCTAAATTAGAGGAAGTGTTGATAAAATTACCATCATTATCCTGATATCCGGCAGCTGTTTTTAGAATAGATAATGCTTCATCAATTCCACCTAAAATACAGAATGGCTGACGTCTGGGAAAAATCTGCATTTCTACTTCTATATTTCCAATATCCTGTTCTTTAAATTGATAACCTTCTTCAGATAATTTAGTTAAAATACCAGCTATGTTGCGAAAATAAACATCTGAATACCAGCCATCTGCCATTCTTTCTCTATCTAATTGAAACAGTTCAGTTTCCAGACGCTCACCATTAAAAATAGTCATAAACTCACCTCAAAATAA
>JAXKWB010000182.1:0-6239 GCA_036172385.1 Halanaerobiales bacterium
GTGAAAGTCATCAGTTAATTCTATCAGTTCTTCTCGAATGGGATTTAATTTTTCTCCCCAGCCTTGAGACAGTTTTTTCAAATTCAATAATTACTGGGCTGCCTTTTATTGTATAACCACTGCTTTGGAAGTTGTGCTTTTCCTGTTTTAACCATGATTTTTCCTCTAATAATTTATTTAAATAACTGTAATTATCGAGAAGAAATTTTATATTGTGGTGTAAATCAATAAAGCTCCTGCTGCGGTTAGTTATCTTTCCATTATTATATAAGTCAATTCCCCCACCACTTTTTGCAGGGATTCTGAGCATAGAGATCGAATTTGCTGCCGGCCAGTATTTCATTTTCCTCAATCCAGGCTGCTGGCTTATCATCCTCCTGATCATCATCAATTTCTATAATATCACCTTTTAATTCAGATAAGTCATAATGGTTATTTATTTCGTCGAAAAAATCTTTCTTGTGATTAACACTGGAAGTTTCGATAATATATGATTTAAGCAGAGGAGATCTAGTTTTATGACGGTCTAATTCGTCTTTTTTTTCGGCAGAATGCTTATTAAAATAACTGAATAATTCTTCTCTGGATTTATAGTAACTCATGTTTATCTCCCCTTTCGTAGATTGCTACTTTAATTATAATACATTTGTTTGTTAAAAACAACTATTAAGATGAAAAAATTTCCAAAAAGAGGATTTTTAAATTGTAGTCTAAAAAAGATAAATAAATATTAATGATATTAAATTAAGCTAAAAACAAGAGTAAAAATGACATAATCATCTCTAATCACCATAGAATATCTAAAATGACCATAAATCAAGTTTAAGAAAATCACCACTCTGACGATATTAGTAGCAGAAGATAAAAATGAATTACCTTTTAGGAGGGAGCAGCCATGAAAATTGATAACATTCAAGCAGGAAAAATAAATAAGTATTATAAACAGATGCAGCAGAAGCAGACAGGTAAAAAACAGACTAAAGATGACACTACCCAAATTTCTGCAAAAGCTAAAGAAATCATGACTGCTAGAGCTGAGCTCAAAAAGATGCCTCAGATTAGAGAAGAAAAAGTTGCAGAACTTAAAGAAAAAGTTCAATCCGGTAAATATCAGGTTGACAGTAAAAAGTTAGCTGCAAAAATTCTAAATAATGTTGAGCAGGTGTAATAAAAAATGTCAGAGAAGCTAAAAAATGAGTTATTAAGTATTTTAGAGGAAGAAAAAGCTCTCTATCAAAAACTTTTTGAGATTGCCGAAGAAAAAAATGAAGCTTTAGTAAATAACGATACAGATAAATTGACAGAAATAGTAGAAAATGATAGAGAAGTAATTGCAGATATAGAAGCAAAGGATAAAGAAAGAAATGATAAAATTCAGGAGATCAAAGCTGAATTTGAAATTGAACTGGAAAAAGATTCTTACAGTAATTTGATTGAAAAACTGTCTCAAGGCTGGGGAGAAAAATTAAATCCCATTCGAGAAGAACTGATAGAATTAACTGATGACTTTCACAGTTTAAATGAACAGAACCAAAAACTTCTCGAACAGGCAATAGAGTTAAATCAAATTTCTTTTGAAACAATAGTAAAGAGCATTAAAGAACAGGATACGACTTATTCTAAAGACGCAAAGGTGAAGAAAGAACAGCCGCGAATTATAAATAAACAGGGCTAAAGGTGGGAAGATAATGAATATATTTAGCGGCCTGCATGTCGGGTTAAGAGCACTGGAAACACAGCGCAAATCACTCGATGTAACAGGACATAACATAGCAAATGCAAATAATGAAGATTATAATAAACAGCGAGCAGTACATAAGGCTTCTTATCCTTATACAGCTCCCGGGCTTTCTAACCACGGTGGAGCCGGACAGTTTGGTACTGGAGTTGAAATCGCGCAGGTAGAGCGGGTTAAAGATCAGTTTATTAACTCTCAGATTTTTAACGAGACTCAAACTTCTGGTTACTGGGAAGAAATGGAGCGGGGTTTAGAGAAGGTAGAATATATTTTAAATGAACCTTCTGATTCGGGAATTGATAGTGCAATTAATCAGTTCTGGAACTCACTCCAGGATTTAAGCAATAATCCGAGTGATAATGCAGCCCGGAATATGGTAAGAGAAAATGCCAGAAATGTAATTGACTCATTTCAGAGTGTAAATAATCAGCTGACAGATTATAAAGAAAGTATTAACCGGAATCTTTCTAATGCAGCAGCCGAGATTAATAATATTACTAAAAAAATGGCTGATTTAAATAAGCAGATTGTTTCTATTAAGGGGAGTGGACAGAATCCCAATGATTTACTGGATCAGCGAGATGCTCTTTATAAAGATTTGAGTAAATTAATTAATGTCCAATCCAGACAGGATGCTCAGGGTAACCTGATTGTTTCAACTCAGGGGATGCAGCTGGTTAATGGCTCAGATGCTTATGAGTTAGCAACTAAGGGTAATACTGATGATAACAGTATTCCGAGGATGGAGGATAAGCTAATCCACACCCGGACTGGAACAGAAATTAAACCTACAAATGGTAAAATAGCAGCCTGGATGGATATGCGAGATGAGAAGTTAGACTTTTATGCAGGCCGGCTTAATCAGATGGCTAAAACTATGGTGACTGAGTTTAATAAGCAGCATAAAGCGGGTTATGATGCTAATGGTGTTGATGGCGGAAATTTCTTTAAGCCAATTGACAGCTCCAGTAATCAGAGTGCAATTGCTCAGTTAGATCTGACAGCGGCTATCAAAGATTTAGAAAATGGTCTTGATAAAATAGCAGCCGGAAATAAAAATATTGATACTTTTGTTGAACTGGATACTTTAGGAAATGATCTAAGCGGCAATTATCAGGTTGAAGTTACAGATGCCGGTGGTGGTAATTTTAATCTAGCAATTAGTGATTCTGATGGAAATAATTTGTATACTCATCCTACTACATTAAGTGCTGGCGATACTGTTAATTTAGAAGTAGATGGCAGTGGTAATATTCAATCACCGACTACAGCTGTCAATACTGACAATTTTACTTTAACAGTTAACAAAGCGGGCAAAAGAAATATTAGCCTGGATAAAGCAATTGGTAATGGAGAAAATGCTAATGCACTTGCCAATTTATTTAATAGTGAGGCAGCCACTAAGGGAACAGAATTAGAAGGAACTTCACTGGAAGGTTACTTTAGAACTATTGTGACATCGGTGGGCGCTGAATCATCAAGAGCCCAGGAGATGAAAGCCAATCAGGATGTAGTTTTAAAACAGCTGCAGACTCTTGACCGCAGTATTTCGGGAGTTTCACTGGATGAAGAAATGGCTAAATTAATTAAATATCAGCAGTCATATACTGCTGCAGCAAAATATATAACAAAAACTGAAGAATTACTTGACAGCTTAATGACAATAGTATAAATAACAGGAGTTGACAGCAATGAGAGTTACAAATTCAATGATGGTTCGCAATATGTTAGATCATCTTCAGAATAATATGGGAGATTTAAATGACTTAAATGAACAGCTGAGTTCAGGTAAGTTATTCCAGATGCCCTCTGATGCACCAATCAAAGTCTCAGATAGTATGAATTATAAATCTCAAATTAATCGGAATGATCAGTTTCAGCGTAATCTGAATCAGGCTGAAAACTGGTTAAATATTACTGAAAGTGCACTTAAAAATAGTTCTAAAGTAGTTCAAAGAGCAAGAGAGTTAACTATTTATGCTTCTAATGACACATTAACCCCAGATGATAGGAAGTCTATTGCTAAAGAGATTAAACAACTCAGGGACGAATTGGTTGATATTTCTAATACTCAATTAGGAGATAGCTATATTTTTTCTGGTCAAAAAACTACTGATAAACCATTTAAAGTTAATGCCACTGGTGACTTTGTAAAATATCAGGGTGATACATCAAAAATAAGCAGAAATTTAAATGAAAATGTTGATATGACGGTCAATTTAACTGGAGATAAAGTTTTTGAAAGTCACATTAATAATTTAGATAAATTATATGATGAATTAAACTCTGGAACTGCTAATGGAGACGATGTAACTAAATTTATAGATGATATGGATAAAGCTGTAAGTGAATTTACTGATTCTCGGGCAGTAATTGGTGGTAAATTAAAAAGAACTGAAAATTTGAAAAGTCGCTTAGAAGCAAATGAAATTCATATTAAAAAATTAAAGTCTAAAAATGAAGATGCTAACCTCGCAAGAGTTATTACAGAATTAAAAATGGAAGAAACTGTTTATCGCGCCTCTTTAGCATCAGGTGCCAGAATTATGCAGCAATCCTTAGTAGATTTCATTCGATAATTAGTGGTAATTATAGTCCTGAATTTTTATTTAGGGCTGTGGTGATCACTAATGCTGTTGGAGCGAAGCGGCCGATCGCAGAAACAGTTTTAGGGTCAAAACTTGACCTGCAAGGAAGCGGGTTAATACAAAATAATATAATTTCAGGGAGGAATAAAAAATGAGAATTAACACAAATATAGCTGCGTTGAACTCATACAACCAGCTGCAGAACACTAATAACAGAATGCAAAAATCACTACAGAGATTATCATCAGGTAAGAGAATCAATAGTGCTGCTGATGATGCTGCAGGTTTAGCAATTAGTGAAAAAATGAAGGCACAGATGAATGGACTTGCTCAGGCACAGAGAAATGCACAGGATGGTATTTCTATGATTCAGACAGCAGAAGGAGCTTTAAAAGAAACTCATTCAATGCTGCAGAGAATGAGAGAACTTTCTGTACAGGCTTCTAATGATACTAACACTAATGAAGATCGTGCTCAGATTCAAAAAGAAATACATCAACTAAGTAGTCAAATACAAGATATTTCTGAACAAACTCAGTTCAATACAAAAGAATTATTAAACGGTGATTTACAAGGTTCCGCTAATGCGCAAACTTTCCAGGTTGGTGCAAATAAAGGTGAAACTTTATCACTCCAGATAAAGAATATGGGGGTATCAACTGGAGGCTTAGATGTTAATGCAGGGGATGTAAAATTGGTTTCCGGAACTATGGTTGTAGATACAGGAGCTTTAGCTACAACAGCAAGTGGTAACAGTATAGATGTTACAACTCAATCAGGAGCAGCTGCAGCCATTAAGACAATAGATGATGCTATACAGGATGTTTCAGATGAGAGATCAAAGCTTGGAGCAGTTCAAAACAGATTGGATCATACTATTAACAACTTAAGCGCAACAGAAGAAAACTTAACAGCTGCAAACAGCCGTATAAGAGATGTTGATATGGCTAAAGAAATGATGAACTTAAGTAAGCAGCAGATACTTTCTCAGGCAGGTACAGCAATGTTAGCTCAGGCTAATCAGATGCCGCAGGGAGTATTACAGCTTTTAGGTTAATAGTTTGAAAAGAAAATCATTAAATTAATAACTTGATCTGCAAGGAAGCAGATTAATACAAGAATAATAAAATTTCAGGGAGGAATAAAAATGAGAATAAATACGAATATAGCTGCGTTGAACTCATACAACCAGCTGCAGAATACAAATAATAGTTTGCAAAAATCACTACAGAGATTATCATCTGGTAAGCGTATTAATAGTGCCGCTGATGATGCTGCAGGTTTAGCAATCAGTGAAAAAATGAAGGCGCAAATGAATGGTCTGGCACAGGCGCAGAGAAATGCACAGGATGGAATTTCTATGATTCAGACTGCTGAAGGAGCTTTAAAAGAAACCCATTCTATGCTGCAGAGAATGAGAGAGCTTTCTGTACAGGCTTCAAACGATACTAACACTGTAGAAGATAGAGTTCAAATTCAAAAAGAGCTTCATCAATTAAGTTCTCAAATTGAAGATATTTCTGATGATACACAATTTAATACTAAGGCTCTTTTAAATGGGAATTTAACTGCTGGTAGTGGAAATGCAGGAGTTCAAACTTTCCAGGTTGGAGCTAATAAAGGTGAAACTCTAACTTTAGAAATCAAAGATATGGGAGCGAATACAGGTGCACTTGGTGTGAATGCAGGGAAGGTTGTTAATATAAACACTTCTGGTTCGGCAGTATTTAGTGGAGGCGCTGGAAGCGTAGATGTTACAACTCAATCAGGAGCAGCTGCAGCTATTAAGACTATAGATGATGCTATACAGGATGTTTCAGATGAGAGATCAAAGCTTGGAGCAGTTCAAAACAGATTGGATCATACTATTAACAACTTAAGCGCAACAGAAGAAAACTTAACAGCTGCAAACA
>JAXKWB010000183.1:0-6570 GCA_036172385.1 Halanaerobiales bacterium
TTGCAGGAGATGCTGTTGCAGCTCTCGCTGCTGGAGTTGGATTTGTCATTTTCTCTAAAGTACTTGATGTTATGGCAGGTGTAATCAATATTTTGGGAAAAACAGGTGGAAGTATTGAGGCAATTAACACTGGTGTTTTTGGTGGTATTGTAATCGGAATTATTGCAGCCCAGATGTATAAAAAATTTCATAGTACTGAGCTGCCTCCATATTTAGGATTTTTTGCCGGTAAAAGACTGGTGCCAATTGTGACTGCAGTTGGATCAGTAGCAGCTGGGGTAGCCTTATCATTTATCTGGCCTCCAATTCAGATTCAGATTAATCAATTTGCTCGTTTTGCAATGAACTCTCCTATTGGTCCAGCACTATATGCTGCTGGTAAGAGGGCATTAATACCTGTTGGATTACATCATGTTTATTATCCACCATTTTTATATGAATTTGGACGTTTTACTACAGAAGCAGGTCAGGTTTTAAGAGGCGAAACAGCTAGATTTTTTGCTGGTGATCCAACTGCTGGACGTTTTATGGCTGCAGAATATCCTATAATGTTATTTGCTCTTCCAGCAGCCTGTCTGGCAATGTATTTGAGAGCAAAAAACAAAGTTAAAGTTGCTGGTATGTTATCAACTGCTGCTTTAACTTCATTTTTAACAGGTATCACAGAGCCAATTGAATTTTTATTCATTTTTGTAGCTCCACCACTTTATTTATTTCATGTAGCCGGTGCTTTTATTTCTGGACTTTTAACAAATTACTTTAATATCAGGATTGGCTATACTTTTTCCGCCAGTGCTATTGACTATGTGTTAAGTCTTTCTAATCTGGGCAGTCCCTGGATGTTCTGGCTGGTTGTGGGACCAATAATGGCAGTTTTATATTTTACAGTTTTTTATGTTACAATCCCACTTTTTGATTTTAAAACTCCCGGCCGGGGAAGTGATGCAGTAGTAACTGAAGAAACTGAGACCTTTGATAAAGATAAAAAAGCAGAAAATGTTCTTGCTGCTCTGGGTGGAAGTGAAAACTTAGAAAGTGTGGATGCCTGTATTACAAGGTTAAGACTGGAAGTAGTTGATAATAGTCAGGTTGAGGAAGAAGAATTAAAAAAATTAGGAGCCTCTGGAGTTATGAAATCTGGAAGCAGTGTTCAGGTCGTGTTTGGACCGGAATCTGATGCCTTAAAAGATAAGATTAAAAATATAATGTAGTCCAGCCGATATAGACCTGTTATTATATCCTACTGTAAAAACAAAAGAAAATGTATTATAATAAATTAAAGGAGGCGGTTTAATGTTTAATATATTTAAGAAAAAAGAAGAATATTTAGCAGCACCATTTGCAGGAGAAGTTACTGAACTGCAGTATGTACCGGATGATGCTTTTGCTCAAAAAATGCTGGGAGATGGCTTTGCTATAACTCCAGAAGAAAATGTTATCAAAGCACCATGTGCTGGCGAAATAGTACAGATCTTTTCTACCGGCCATGCGGTAGGAATTAAAACAAAAAAAGGTTTAGAAGTGCTCGTCCATATTGGGATTGATACCGTTAAATTGGATGGGGAAGGTTTTGAAAAACTTGTAAAAAATGGTGATAAAGTAGAAGTTGGGACTCCCCTGGTCGAAGTGGATTTAGATTTTATTGAAGAAAATGCTCCTTCAATAACTACTCCAGTTATAATTACCAATATGGAAAAGGTAAAAAGCATGGAAATTCTTAAAAAAGAAAGAGTCAAAGCAGGAACTAAAGTTTTAAAGGTAGAACTGGCTTAGTCAGTTCAAATAAATTAATATTAGACTTAGAAATGGGGGATGACTGTTGATGCTTACAGTTATTCCCCTTTTTATCTTTAATTAAATTTGATATAATAAGTTAAAGTGATTTTATTCTAATTCAGGGACAGGATGATTTGATAATGAAATTTAAAAGAATTGTAGTTAAAGTCGGCAGCAGTACTTTAAGTAATCAAAATGGGAAACTTAACTTTTCTCAAATTGATGCTTTAAGCAGACAGCTTGTCGATCTTGAAAATCAGGGAAAAGAAGTTATTCTTGTTAGTTCAGGGGCTGTAGCAGCAGGTATGGGCGAACTTGGTTATGCCAGAAGGCCAACTTCTATTCCCGAGCAGCAGGCCTGTGCAGCAGTTGGACAGGGTCTTTTAATTGGGATATACAATAAATTTTTTAGAGAATATGGGGCTAAATGTGCCCAAATTTTACTTACCTCAAGTGACTTAGAAAATAGAAACCGTTATTTAAATGCATTTAATACTTTAAAGACTTTAATTGATCATGGAGTAATTCCGGTTATCAATGAAAATGACACAGTTGTTACCAATGAGATAAAAGTCGGTGATAATGATACTCTAGCAGCTAGAGTTGCTGGCCTGGTAGAAGCAGATTTGCTGGTTAATCTCTCAGATGTGGCCGGACTTTATAATTCTAATCCAGATCACAAAAATGAGAATGCAAAACTAATTTCTAAAGTGGAAAATATTACAGCGGAAATAGAAAAGATGGCCGGTGGTAAGGGCAGCCAGGTCGGTACCGGTGGTATGGAAACTAAAATTGAAGCTGCAAAAATTGCTGTCAATTCTGGTGTTGTAATGATAATTGGTCCTGGTAAAGAAAAAAATTCACTCTTAAAAATAGTGGAAATGGCAGAAAATGATAAATTTGATCTGGGCACCACCTTTCTGACAGCTAAAGAAAGGCTTTCTAAAAGGAAGCAGTGGTTAAACTTTAATCTGCCACCTATGGGAAAAGTAGTAGTTGATCAGGGAGCAGCAGAAGCTCTGCTTAAAAGGGGTAAGAGCTTACTTCCCGGTGGAATTATTGAGGTTAAAGGGGATTTTAATAGTGGTGATCCGGTAACTATTACTAATGGTAGGGTTGCGATTGGAAAAGGAATTGTTAATTACAGTTCTGAGGAAATAGAGAGAATTAAGGGTGCTCATTCCAATGAAATAGATAAAATTCTTGGATATTTTAATAAAAGTGAGGTTATCCACAGGGATAATATGGTTATAGGAGGAGATAATAATGAGTATTAGAGAAGAATTAATTTTACAGGCGGATTCCGCAAAAAAAGCAGCTCGCAAACTGGCAAAGGCAGGGACTAATGAAAAAAATAAGGCCCTGAATTTAATTGCGGATAAGCTGCTGGAAAGACAGGAAGAAATTTTAGAAATCAACGAAAAAGACATGCAGAAGGGTAGAGATAATGATCTGAGTCGGGCTTTGCTTGATCGACTTAAGCTGACAGAGTCCAGAATTGAAGGTATGGCTCAGGGGTTGAGAGAGGTTGCTGGCCAGGAGGATCCAATTGGAGAAGTACCTCAAATGTGGAAGAGACCCAATGGACTCCAGATCGGGAAAATTAGAGTTCCACTTGGTGTTATCGGTATTATTTATGAAGCAAGACCCAATGTAACTGTTGATGTGGCTGGACTCTGTTTAAAATCTGGAAATACTGTTATTCTGCGTGGAGGCTCTAATGCATTTAATTCTAACCAAATTTTAACTAATATTATTCAGGATGGCCTGCAGGAGGCTGGACTTCCCACAAAAGCTGTACAGTTAATTTCTACAACTGACCGGAAAGCTGTAGATATCTTATTTACTTTAAATGATTATTTAGATGTTTTAATACCCCGGGGTGGAGCTGGCCTGATTCAAAAAGTAGTTAATGAATCTAAAGTACCGGTAATTGAAACAGGTGTTGGAAATTGTCATGTTTATGTAAATAAAGATGCAGATTTAACAAAGGCTAAAAAAATAGTGTTTAATGCAAAATATTCTCGTCCGGCGGTTTGTAATGCTGCCGAAAGTCTTTTAGTTGATCAGGAAATTGCTGAGGAGTTTTTGCCTGAGATGGCCCGAATTTTTGCCGAAAGTAATGTTGAATTAAGAGGTTGTGAACGGACTAAAAAAATTGTACCTAAAGTAAAGGAAGCTGCGGAAGAGGATTACGCAACTGAATATCTAGATTATATTATGTCTGTAAAGGTTGTAGATAATTATGAGGAAGCAGTAGAGCATATTTATCAATATGGGACCAAACATTCGGAGGCGATAGTCACCGAAAATTACACTACTGCCCGTGCTTTTCTGGATGATATTGATGCAGCAGCAGTTTATGTAAATGCTTCAACCCGTTTTACTGATGGGGGCCAGTTTGGTTTAGGAGCTGAAACAGGTATCAGCACCCAGAAACTGCATGCTAGAGGTCCAATGGGTCTTAAAGAATTAACGACTACTAAATATATAATTATGGGTGATGGTCAGATTCGCGAGTAAGCTGGAGGAGGACTTTTAGATGAAATTAGCAATTATTGGCCTGGGCAATATGGGTCAGGCTATTGTAAGTGGCATTTTAAAACAGAATATAATTACGCCCGAAAATATTATTGCAGCAGACAAAAAGTTTGCTGAACCAGATTTTAAGCTTCAGGATCAGTTTTCAGAAATAGAAATTACCGCTGACAATCAGGAAGCAGTTCAGAAAGCAGATTACATTATTCTGGCCGTTAAACCACAGATAATTAAATTTGTGCTGGAAGATATCAAAAAAGATGCTGCTTCCAGAGTTATTATTTCAATTGCAGCAGGAATTAAGACGGATCTGCTCTCCCAGTATTTTGGCTCAAATGCCAAAATAATAAGAGTTATGCCCAACACTCCGGCTTTAGTAGCTCAGGGGATGAGTGCACTTTATTATTCTCCACCTGTTGAGGCAGATGAGAAATCCTTTGTAGAAAAAATATTTAGAGCTCTGGGAAAAACAGCAGAGGTTAAAGAAGACAAAATGGATGCAGTCACCGGTCTCAGTGGTAGTGGTCCTGCTTATGTTTATCTTTTTATAGAAGCACTAGCTGATGCAGGAGTTTTAAATGGTCTTGATCGACAAACTGCGCTAAAGCTAGCTGCCCAGACAGTTAAAGGTGGAGCAGAGATGGTTTTAAGTACAGGTAAACATCCCGCTGAATTAAAAGATATGGTCTGTTCTCCGGCCGGAACTACAATTGCTGGTGTTTCGGAGCTGGAGAGTAATGCATTCCGTTCAGCTGTTATTAAGGCTGTTAAAACAGCAGTTGAGCGATCCAGGGAGCTGGGAAAGTAAATGAAGAGCAGTTATTCAATAATTACTGAATCACCTGCTGAAACTAAAGATTTTGGGAGCAAACTGGCAGAATTAATTGAAATCCCGGCTCTGGTTTTACTTAAAGGGGGGCTGGGTACAGGGAAAACATTGATTACAAAAGCTGCAGTTTCAGCTCTGGGGTATCAGGGAGATGTTACAAGTCCTACTTTTAATCTGGTTCAGGAGTATCAGGCTGAAGTCGAGATTATTCATATGGATCTTTACCGCCTTGACAGCAGTGAAGAATTATTAGAAATAGGTTTTGAAGATTATTTAAATAGAGATGCACTGGTGTTTATAGAATGGCCGGAACTTGCTCTACCTCTAATTCCGGCTGATTTTATTTTTATCAATTTAGAAAAAATATCTGCTGAACAGAGGAAAATTACTGTTCGAGGAGAAGGAGAAAAAAGCAGATTGTTAATAGAAAGGTTGAATAAAGTATGTTAATTTTAGGAATTGATACTTCTACAGATATTTTAGGACTGGCTTTAATGGATTCCGATCAGCTAAAAGGGGAATATAATTTAAGCTTAAAAAGGCAGCACAGCGAAAAACTTCTGCCTTTAATGGAGCAAATTTTTGAACTGATAGGTGTCGAAGCTGGAGAGCTTGATGGAATAGCTGTAGCTGTTGGACCCGGTTCTTTTACCGGTTTGCGGATCGGAATTACTACAGCTAAAATGCTGGCCAGAATATTTTCGATTCCGGTAAAAGGAATATCTACTTTAGAGGTTATGGCTGCAGGTGCTGAAGGCGAATATCTTTTACCACTGCTTGATGCCAGAAGAAAAAGAGTTTATTATTCTTTTTATCAGAGAAATAAAAAGAAAGATGATTTTTTATTAAAAGAAATTAAGCAAGCAGCAAGCGCAGATATTTCTAAACTACCTGAAATTTTAAGCCAATACCAGGATCAAGAAATTTCAATTATTGGAGAAAAGACTGCTGAAGTTAAAGCAGCTTTAGGAGAAAATAATTTTAAAGTCAAAGATATTAGAGCCGAAAAAAATTTTCCCCGGGCAGCAGTCCTGGCAGGATTAGGCCGGGACTATATAAATTCAGGTCAAAATGATGATATTTATCAGCTAAAACCTGCTTACCTTAAAATACCTCAGGCAGAAATCAACTGGCAGCAGAAATACGGCAGCAAATAATATGGGAGTGGAAAAAGTGACTTATAAAGATAAATTAAAAGATAAAGATCAGGATATTTATATACTGGCTCTGGAGAGTTCCTGTGATGAGACAGCAGCTTCAGTCAATAAAAATGGGCTGGAGGTTTTATCAAATATTGTTTCTTCTCAGGTTGATTTACATAAAAAATTTGGGGGAGTTGTCCCGGAAATTGCTTCCCGCAAACATCTGGAACTGCTGCTGCCGGTAATTGACCAGGCACTGGCTGAAGCCGGAATTGAGTTTGAGGA
>JAXKWB010000184.1:0-11656 GCA_036172385.1 Halanaerobiales bacterium
GTCTTTATTAATTGATTATCTTTATAATTTTTTGATCCCCGTTCAAGTACTGAAGGGATCAAAGCATTCATGGCTGCCTCTTTTTCGTTCTCAAGAGGCAGCATGAAGAATATCTGAATTAAATTTGTTTTGAATTTATCTGTTGCCAGATGATGCAAATTAAATCTCTTTTCTTCAGTTTTAAATTCTAAATCATTCATAGATAATTACTCTCCTGTTCCGGATAATTGATTTAAGACTTCTCCTAATTGATTTATAGTTTCACCATAAGTTGCAAAATCACCCTGCTGCAGTGCCTGCTGAGCCTGCTGATAAAGTTCATTAGCCCGACTGATAAGTTCTGCGCTGCTGGCTGAATCTAAATTGCTTATTGCCGGCTCTGTTTGAGGCTCCTGATCAGCTTCAGAATCCGCTCCCAGTTCTCCTGGCCCTAATGGTGGTTGTCCTTCTCCAGTCAACTGCTGTACCTGTTCTATCTCTTCTTCTGGTACTGCTGAAATTTCCTCCTTTTTTAGTAATGCGGTTAAAGCTTCCTGTAAATTTTCTCTCATGACAATTTCATTTTTTTGAGCAACTATAACCCTGATCAGTTCTGGAATACCTCCATTTTCCGCCTGCAAAAAGATCGGTTCAACATAAAGCACACTATTATTTATTGGAATAACAAGCAGATTACCTCTAATTACACTGGAACCTCTCTGACTCCATAAAGTAAGCATTCTTGAAATTTCTGCTTCCTGATCAATTCTGGACTCAATCTGACTGGGTCCATAAATAAGTTGATCTTTAGGAAATCTATAGGTAAATAATTCGCCATAATGTTCACCATCATTACGAGCTGCCATCCAGGCGACCATATTATTTCTGTTTGCTGGAGTAAAAGGAGTCATCAAAGTAAATTCCGCTTCTTTTTCTCCAGGCAGCTGATTCATTATATAATAAGGCTCTACCGGAATTGTTGAACCCTGGTAGTTTTCCATAGGAATGGCCCAGACATCTTCGCGATTATAATAAACCACAGGGTCATCCATATGGTAAGTGCTATAAATATTGGATTGAATTTTAAATAAATCCTGGGGATAGCGAATATGCTGTCTCAGAGAATCCGGCATCTGATCAGCAGATTTAAATAAATCATCAAAAATCTTGCTGTAGGTGACCGCAATTGGATCATTTTTATCCATTATATAATAATCAAGGCTACCATTGTAGGCATCTACCACAACTTTTATTGAATTACGGATATAATTATCACTTCCATTGAAAGGCTGAGAATAGGGATAAAGTCCAGTGGTAGTATAGGCATCATAAATCCAGTATAATTGACCCTCAGCGTGAACAAGGTAGGGATCACTATCATACTTCAAAAATGGAGCTGCTTTTCTTACCCGCTGATGAATGTTACGATCATACATTATCTGACTTTGATCATTTATGTCATTAGATAAAATTATTTTCAGTGTGCCAAATCTCAGAGCATAGATAGCTTCTCTGAATAAGCTCTTAACTTCTACGCCACCTGTTCCCTCATATTGAGTAAAGACATTTTCTGCTCCCATTGGATAATGGAATTCAGTTTGATCTGTATTTACAATTACATACTTGTTAGTTTTTTCTCCATAATAAATTGAATTATTCTTTAAAGCAATGTGTTCATTATTTGTTACAGGAGGAATATCCTGAACCAGAAATTCAGGCAGACCATTTTCTCTAACTTTACCAACTGGACTCATCGCAAATCCAAGACCATGAGTATATTTTAATGTCAGATTAACCCAGGTCTGTGCCTGAGCTGCCAGAGCATTCTGATCTAATTCTCTTGCACCCAGCATCACCTGAGTATAATTATCACCTAGATGATAACGATCAACATCAATATCTTCAAAGCTATAATACTGTCTTAAAGCTTGAATCTGGTTATAGGTAGTCTGTAAAGGTCTGTGATCCCAGAGTCTAATATTATCAACTACTGTCTCATATTCCATTAATTCAGAATAGGTCAATTCAGTCTGAGAAATTTTAAAATCTTTTGTCTGTACATTATCAAGCTCATAAGCCTGCTGAGTCATCTCAATATTGTTTTTAATATACTCTTTCTCTAAACTAATTTCATTTGGTTCAACCCGATACTGCTGTATAAAAGCAGGATAGACACCTGTAAAAATAATCGAAATTCCAATCCAGGCAGCAATTCCCCAGACAAGTGGTTTATAATTGTTTTTAAATAAACTGTAAAGTACTGCCAGAGCAACGAAAATCACTGTCACAAATAATATTTTATAGCCTAATAAAGTAGCATTTACATCTGTATAACCGGCTCCAAAAACTACACCATCTGAGGAAAATAAAATATTATACATCTGGAGCCTGTAATCCCAGGCTTTAAAAAGCAAAAAAACAAAAACTAAAATTGACATATGCTTTTTAGCTCTACTGCCCAGTTTATCTGATATCTCACTAAATGAGTGAATCCCTGTAAATATTATATAGATTGCCCCCACTAAAATTAGAGAGAGAACTACTAAGACCATTCCCATTTCTCGCAAAAAGGTATAAAAAGGAAGGGAAAAAACATAAAAGGAAATATCATTATTGAAAATGGGATCTACAGAATTAAATTTAGTTTTATTTAAATACTTCAAAACAATTTTCCAGCTGTTGCTGGAAATAGAAGAAAATAAAAATCCAAGAATCAAACTGGAAAATAGATAGATTAAATTTAAACGTTTTTTATTCAGCCATTCAAAAATTTGATTCCTTTCTTCTCCAAATAAATTTTCTACCCGGTCATCACTCTTAATATTAATAAATTGATTAATTGGTTTTTTGGTAAAATGTAAATTTAAATAAATTACAGCCGCAAAGATAGCTCCGATCAACAGCCTTAAAATAAAATTAGAAAGAAACATAATTGTAAATGTTTTTTCAAAACCCAGTTCTTCAAACCAGAGCCAGTCTGTATAAATAGTCGCCCCTGAAGAAATAAAAATCGTTAGCAAAATAATCGCTATTACAAAAGTAGAGAGAAAAAACTTAATTGTTTTACTCATAATTTTCTCCTTTCAGATCTTTAATTTAATAATCAAAAACTAATTTAATTTCGCAGCAATTTTAAAAGCCCTTTTTTCTGCTTCCTGATAAATTTTTTCTTGATCAAGTGTTTTGAGTTCATTATCTTCCATTAAAATTCTGCCAGCAGCAATAACTGTTTCAATACTGCGGCTGTCAGCAGCATAAAATAAATTAGATAAATTATTGTGATGGGGATAATAAAAAGAATCTTTTTTTAAATTAATTAACTGAAGATCAGCCTGATAACCCTCTTCAATTAAACCAATCTTATCGAGGGCAAGTGCTTGAGCACCATTTATAGTTGAAATCTCTAAAATTATTTCCGTATCAACAGCAGTCGGATCCTCGTATTTGATTTTCTGCAGATAAGAAGCCATTTTAGCTTCTTCCAGCATATCTAGGGAGTTATTACTGGAAACCCCATCTGTGCCAAGACTAACATTAATTTCATTATCTAAATATTTTGTGATCGGTGCAATACCATTTGCAAGTTTTGCATTACTCATTGGATTATGAGCGATCTGAACTTTATTTTTTTTAAGAATTTCAAGATCTCCCTGCTCTAAATGTACACAATGAGCAGCAAGTACATGATTATCAAAAAAATCGAAATCTGCCAGGTATTTAACAGGTGATCTCTGATGACTTTCCAGAGAATCTTTGACTTCCTTTTTGCTTTCAGAGAGATGGATGTGAACAGGTAAATGATTTTCCAGAGCCAGCTCCCTGATCTGCTCTAAATAATTCCTACCACAGGTATAGGGAGCATGAGGTGCCAGCATGGTTGTAATTCTACCATCAGCCGTGTTATTATAATCTCTAGCATAGTTGACAGCCTTAGTTAACCCGTCCTGACCATCATTTGCCTCAATCAATCCCTCTGCTAAAACCGCCCTGATTCCGCTTTCGTCAACTATTTTAGCAACTCTATCCATTGCAAAATACATATCAGAAAAAGTTGTAGTCCCTGTTTTTATCATTTCCATCACAGCCAGGGCTGTTCCCCAATAAATATCTTCTGGGCTCATTTTGCCTTCAAAAGGCCAGATTTTATTTTGCAGCCATTTATTTAAGGGCATATCATCAGCATAACCCCGCATTAGTGTCATAGCTGCATGTGTATGAGTATTAATAAAACCTGGCAGAACAATTTTGCCAGCAGCATCAATCAAATAATCATATTCCATGTTCTGATCTAGCTGAGCCATGCTGTCAATTTCTTTGATAATCTGATCTTCTATTAAAATAAATTGCTCCTTTTTGACTTCCGAAAAAGGACTGTGTATTTCAGCAATATTTTTTATTAAAGTTTTCAAAATTTACATCCTTTCAAAAAAATTTGCGAATTAAAGTTAGATTAATAAACTTAAGCTCAAAAAATATATAATATAATTTCAGAAATTAATTTTTTTCAAATTCTTCTTTGCTAATTATTTTTCCATCCTTTATTTCTTGATTTTTAATATTATATCTCTTATCAAATTCCAAATTAAGTTCGATTTTGTTATAACAATTATCACAGACTACCATTTTTTTTATTTCATATGCAGCATCTCTATTATCTTCATATACTTTTTGAATATCATAACTTTTTCTAAATAAAAGTTTCATCTGATTTCCACATTTATCATCTTCAATATAAACATCAATTAGCTTGGACTGACTACCTCCGCTAAAAATTGATTTTATTTTATCAATTAATCCCATTTGTAATCCTCCTTTTGCCATCAATATCCTCCAGAAAAGTATTCAAAGAGATATACCTACTGAAAATAGATATATCTCTAATTTTAATTAACTTAAATTATTCTTCTTCTACAGGAGCTTTTGTTCTGGCGCCAAGTTTATCATCCATCATAAATAAACTCTGTGTTGAATCTCCAACCAATCTTAATTTGTCAACAATTTCTCCAAAAGTATCTTCTTCTTCTACCTGTTCGTCAACAAACCACTGAAGAAAAGAATGAGTTGCATAGTCTTTTTCCTCTTCCGCTAGAGCAACTAAATCATTGATCATTGCTGTAACTTTTTCTTCATGTTCCAGAGAATCTTCAAAAACTTCAAGATTAGAATTCCAGTCACTTTTTGGCTTTTCTATTCCATCTAAAATAACTCTGCCACCTCGTTCATTTACAAAATCATAAATTTTACGAGCATGAGCCTGTTCCTCTTCAGCCTGAAGATCCATCCAGCTGGCAAAACCTGCTAAGCTTTTATCTTCAAAGTATGCTGCCATAGATTGATATAAATAAGCCGAATACAATTCTGCATTGATTTGTTCATTTAAAGCTTTTTCTACACTTTCTTTTAACATATTATTACCTCCATAATTAAAATTAAAAAGTCTTCTTTATAATACTAATTCAACAACAGTTACTAATATCCTGCTTTTTTTAACCGGATAAAGTTATTCCAGATTATTAATTTTGCTCAGGTATTGGTCCATATCAAACTTTCTTTCCAGACCACCAGCATTCATATACCGTATTTTACCAAAAATTTTTCTTTCCTGCCAGGCTCGATCATGTTTTGAAAAAACCCAGGCCACTCCAGCATAACTGTTGGGATCTCTACCATCAAGAGAATATTTATTATTTAATTTTAATGTCCGCTGATAGGCTGTCTCAGGATCAGCTGTCCATTCCAAAATCTTTTTACCCCAGTACATCCGCATATAATTGTGCATTTTACCTGTGATCATCATCTCTTTTTGGGCTGCATTCCAATATTTATCATGGGTTTCTGCATTTGCTAATTCCTGATAGTCATAAATATATTCTCGTTCATCATTTTTGTGTTCCATTAGAGACTGATAGGCCCAATCGTATAAAATATTTTTTAAACTTCCACCATAATTCTGATTGTAATAGACAAAATTAAAAGCCAGTTCACGCCGAACAATAAGTTCTTCTAAAAAAGATTCTGCCTCATACTTAGAATTTAGAGCTTCCAGAGCGACTTCCTGAGCAGATATCTGACCAAAATGTAAATATGGACTTAAATCAGATTGATAGTTAAGATGGGGAATATTTCTTTTTTTATCATAGTGCTTAAGTTTATTTTTGATAAAATCTTCTAGTTTCTGTCTTGCCGGCTGGTAACCACCAACAAAATAATCACCATAGCTAATTTTTTCTTTAAATTCCATCTGTTCTAAATAACGATCTAAATTGTCAACAAAATTTAGATCTGAATCATTTAGCTGTATTTTAGCTTTGTTTTGCAGCTTTTCACGCTGATATATTTTCAAATATTTAGCCCTTATACTATTTATTTTTTTACGAATAGTGTAGGCTGCATACTCCTCTTTATCACTTACTTCCTCGATCGGGCAGACCAAATTGCTTTCCACAAGATAAAAAGGAACTGCAATTTTTTGCGAAGCTTCTTTTTTCCACTGACAAAGATGTTTTAAATATACCTTTTCACTAACAACCAGCGATGCTTTTTTAGTTATTTGTTCCAAATCCTCAATTCTATGATAATCAACTATATAAAAATTGCTCTCAGCAGCCTTCAAATCATTTTTAATCTCCTGTAAACCCTGCAGCATAAACTTAAAATGTCCGTATTCAGCTTCTGGAAAATTAGAGTTAAGTAAGAAAAAAATTAAGAGAGGCTGATTTAACTGGTTTGCTCTTTCGACAGCATAACCCAGAGCCTGATTATATTTCAGTCGCTGAGATGACTGCATCCAATAAGCAACAAATTCCTTTTTCTTTAATTCAGCCTCATTTATTTTTTCTATTCTTTTTTTATCAACTAGCAAAGTTTTATCCCTTCATCAAAGTGAATATCCATTTGGGGATAAGGAATACCAATACCAGCTTCATCAAAAGCATCTTTAACATCTTCATGCATATCATAAAACACAGTCCAGTAATCAGGACCTTTAACCCAGACCTTACAGGCAATATTAATTGAACTGCCTGCGTGTTCAGTAACCCTAATAATTGGATCTGGATCATCTAGGATCAGATCATGTTTGTCAGCTAAATCTTTTAATAAAGAAATCGCTTCATGAAAGTCGTCATCATAACCGATGCCAAATGTTAAATCAACTCTTCGCTCATTCATAGCGGAAAAATTTGTGATACTGCTGTTTGAAATATTACTATTTGGAATCATAATTTTTTTATTATCAAAGGTAGTTAAAATAGTATAAAGAATCTGTATTTCCTGTACTTTTCCTTTATAGCCCGCAACTTCTATGGTATCTCCCGCAGTAAATGGCTTAAAAATAAGCAGTAAGACTCCACCAGCAAAATTAGACAAACTGCCCTGCAGCGCAAATCCTACTGCAAAAGAAGCTGCCCCCAAAACTGCAATAAAGGAAGTAACCTGAATTCCTATGGTAGAAGCAATTGAGATAAACAGTAGAATTAGCAGAACTGCTCTGGTAATAGACATTAAAAAGCTGGTTAAAGTCCTCTCAACTTTACCCTGAATATTTTTTTCTAGTAAGTTAACAATTAATTTAACCACCCATAATCCAACAACTAAGAGAACAATTGCCAGCAGAAACTTCATTCCATAATCTGCAGCAATTGCCTGTAAACCAGATGTTATTTGATTCATAATTTTTCCTCCTTATTCCATTTTTATCATTAAGTAAACTACTCAAAATTTATGCAACTTACTATATTAATTTCTAGTTAATTACTGACATTCCTGCAAATAACTAAATTTATTTTAGTAACAATACCATATATAATTAAAAAATCCCTATTTATGATTAAAATCATAAATAAGGAAACTTTAGATGTAGATAAAAAGAAGAACCGGAAATTTCCGGTCCCCCAATAAGTAATTTTAAATCTTAAACATCAACTGTCTCTTTAAAAGACTTACCACTTCTAAATACAGGCACTTTACGTGCTGGAATTTGAATTTCTTCCCCGGTTTGAGGATTACGTCCTTTTCTGGCACTTCTATCTTTTACTTCAAAAGTACCAAAACCAATTAACTGTACATTATCACGATTATCTTCGTCTTTTTTAGCTTCAGATTTTAAATGATTCATGATAGTATCAATTGTTTCGTTAATTACTTCCCCTGTATCTTTTTTAGTGATACCAGTTTTTTCTGCAACGGCATCAATAAGTTCATTCTTAGTCATGGAAATTCACCCCCTTTTAAAACTAAAACTTTTGCTGTCATTACTTATTATTCTCGTTATAACAGCGATTTCCTGCTTGATTAAAGAAAAAATTTATAAAATTTCTAGATATTCCATAAAGAATCATCTACAACTGATTCCATTTCGTGTTTTTTGCTCCTCAACATCAGCTCATCTACAGCCTGATAGGGATCTTTGCCTTTAAATAAAACTTGATATACCTGTTTAGTAATTGGCATCTCTAAATCAATCTTCTCTGAGCCCAACCAATTATAAATAGCTCGCGCGGTTTTGACCCCTTCTACCACTTGACTAACCTGTTTTTTTGCCTCCAGAAAAGTTTTTCCCTTACCAATCTCAATCCCAAACCGACGGTTACGGCTGTGCATACTGGTGCAGGTAACCACAAGATCTCCCATACCTGATAATCCAACCAGAGTTAGATCCTTGGCTCCATGATAATTTACAAATCGACTCATTTCATTTAGGCCCCTGGTAATTAAAGCAGCTCTAGTATTATCTCCCAAATTTAAACCATCACAGATACCGCTGGCTACAGCAATTACATTTTTTAAAGCCCCCCCAAGTTCTACTCCTTTAACATCAGGATTGGTATAAACTCTAAAATAATTAGACATAAATAGATCCTGAATTTTTTCTGCTAACTCTTTATTTTGGGATGCAGAAACTATAGCTGTCGGCAGCTGATTCATAACTTCTTCTGCATGGGTAGGCCCTGATAAAACAACTACATTTTTAAAACCAGCTTCTTTAATCAACTGCGAATTAGTTTTAAATGATTTTTCCTCAATCCCTTTGGCAGTAGAAACTATTATTGAATCTGAAGGAATTAAATTTTCTATTTGTTTTAAAACACTGGTTAGAGCCTGTGTAGGTACTGATATAACAAAAACATCAGAACCCTCCAGACCAGCTTCCACATCGTTAAAAGCAGTTAAATTATTATCTAATTTATGTTCAGGGAAATATTTATGATTCCGCTGCTGCTTATTAATTGAATCAACCACAGCCTTATCCCTGGCATATATCTTTACTTCTTCTCCATTTTCAGCAAGCAAATTAGCCAGGGCTGTTCCCCAGCTTCCGGCTCCAATTACAGTAATCTTTGAACTCATTACTTTTTACCACTCTTTCCTAATTTATCTGGATCCATTCTATTTTCTTCTCCTTTAAGCAGCCGTTTAATATTTTCACGGTGAGTATACATTACAAAAAGAGATAATAAAACAGCAAAAATTACATGTTTGCTGGCAAAAGAACTAAAATAAAGGGTTAAAGGAAGCGACATAGAGCCAATAATTGATCCCAGTGATACATATCTTGTCATAAAGACTAATAAAACCCAGATTATTGCATAGATTAAAAAGGCAAGTGGATACAATCTTAAAATAACACCAAAGGTTGTAGCAACACCCTTCCCACCGGAAAAGCCAAGAAATAAGGACCAGTCATGACCTGCAATAGCAGCCACAGCTACAAATAAAATGGCAGTAGATAAACTGCTTCCTAAAATCATCTGCCCTACTAACACACCTAAATACCCTTTTAAAATGTCAAAAACTGCAACCAAAACACCGGCTTTTAAACCCATGACCCTGGCGACATTCGTGGCTCCAATATTTCCACTTCCATATTCCCTGACATCTTTTTTCATTACATATTTGGTCAACAAAAAACCGGATGGAATTGAACCAATTAAATAACTAAATAATATAGCAAAAAATATCTGCATGTTAACCTCCTATTTTCGTTGTTTCAATTTGAAATGCATTGGATTTCCTACATAACCAAAGGCTTCTCGAAGTACATTTTCTAAATATCTCTGATAAGCAAAATGCATTAAATTGGGATCATTAACAAAGAAAACAAATGTTGGAGGTTTAATACCAACCTGACTGCCATAATATATTTTAAGTCTTTTACCTTTCCTGCTAGGTGGTTCACGCAGCTGTACTGCTTCGGAAATCACCTCATTTAAAATACCAGTTTTTATCCGGAGATTACTCTGATCCACCACAAATTCGACAAGTGATAAAAGTTCGTCTATTCTTTCTCCTGTAATCGCAGAAATATATGTTACAGGAACATAATTTAAAAACTTGAGTTGATAATATACCTCATCAGTATATCTCTCCATTGTATTAGTATTTTTTTCCATCAAATCCCATTTATTAATTGCAATAACCATTGCTTTACCTTCATCATGAGCATAACCAGCTATCTTTTTATCCTGATCAGTTACACCTTCCTGAGCATCAATCATCATTAAAACAGCATCAGCTCTATCAACTGACCTTAAAGCTCTCAAGTTACTGTAATATTCAACATCTTCTTTTACTTTCGCTTTTCGTCTTAAACCAGCAGTATCAATAAAATTGAATTGTAGATCATTCCATTCAATCAAAGTATCAACTGCATCTCGGGTTGTGCCAGGCATATCACTAACTATAACTCGTTCTTTACCCACTAAGTGATTAATTAAACTTGATTTACCAACATTAGGTTTACCAATCACTGCTATATTAATTTTATCATCATCACTATCTTCTGCTTCAGTTTCGGGTAATTTCTCTATAACTTCATCAAGTAATTCACCTGTGTTTTTACCATGTTCAGCTGAAATAAGTAGAGGATCACCAAAACCAAGAGAATAAAACTCCCAGCCAATTTCTTCCTGATTAGAAAAGTCTTCAACTTTATTAACAACTAAAATGACTTCTTTATTTGTTCTATATAATAGTTGAGCAATATCTTCGTCAACTCCTGTCATTCCCGTTTGAGAATCAACAACAAACAAAATAATATCTGCTTCTTCCATAGCCAGTTCAGCCTGATATTTAATCTGATTTTTTATTTTATCATTATCATGGAGAACTATTCCACCGGTATCAATAACATTAAACTTTCTTCCCAGCCAGTCAGTTACTCCATAAATTCTATCCCGGGTTACATTAGGTTCTCCTTCCACAATTGCTCTACGGCCACCCACTAATCTATTAAAAAGAGTAGATTTGCCAACATTTGGTCGCCCCACAATTGCTACTGTAGATTTAGCCATTTTTAATCACCTCCATAAATTCTTTAATATTACTAACAAACTCTATCTTATATTCAGATAACTCATCTAAAAAATCTTCTTTTTTAACTTCATCCAAGAATTTCAGCTGATCATTTAAAACAATATCCGGTATAAAAATTTTATCATATTTACCAAACTTGATTTTTTTTATTTCAGTTTTTAAATCCTGAGCAGTCAAAAGACCAGTTACTGTTACACTTTCACCAAAAAAACTATTTTTAACTACTTTAAAATCAAGTTCAAGTTGAGCAACATTATTTAAACTGTCTGCAAATTTTTGCAGCGCTTTTTCTCCTAAAACAGATGTCATAACAGCAATCCTTTTCTTTTCTGTTAATGAATCAGGAAAATTAATTTCTTTTATC
>JAXKWB010000185.1:0-5483 GCA_036172385.1 Halanaerobiales bacterium
ACATAAGTACAGGTATTAACATAAAAGCGAAAAAACCAAAAAGCCAGGGGCTTATAAATATGTAACCGGCCAGGGTTGTTCTTTCATTAACATAATTTCGCAATTTTATCCTCCTCTTTCTTTTTTTAAAAAACGAAGCAGAAGTCTTTTAAACTCTGCTCCGTTTTTATAGATATTGTAATTTAATTATCTTTAGACAGAATTTTATTAGCAGTACTTCTAAATTCCTGAGCTGCTTCCATTGGGTCAATAGCTTCATACATAATTGACATCATTAGTCTTTCTTTTAAATCTACAATTTCCATATGTCCACTTGGAGGTGGAGGATAAATTGCACTTGAGTGTTTAGATGCTGTTTCAACATATTCAAACTGTTCCTTATTAACTTCATCCAGAAGCGGGATTAATGCTTCTCTAACATCTTTAGGAGCTGGCACACCGCGTTCAGCCATTAAAACCTTATTGGCTTCAATATTATTTAGAAAGAAGTTTACAAATTTGGCTGCTTCTTCTGGATGTTCACTACTTTTGGTTACAGCAAGATACTGACCCTGTTTAATAAATAATCCTTCCTGAACCTGATCTTTTAGTTTTGGCAAAGTTAATAATTCAAGTTTTTTACCAGCTGCAGAACTTGCAGCTACAATCTGGTTGCTCCAGAGACCTGCCATTGCTGCCTGCTGATTGGTAACTAATTCTTCTTCAACATTGGTCCCCACTTCTTTAATTAAAGAAGGTGGTGCATAAAAACCAGCATCAATTAAATTTTTCATCCTTGTATAATGATCTACAAATAATTGGTCATCTTCATACCCCAGAGCAGTAGCATCTTCATTGTATAATGTTTCGCCATGCTGACGCAGCCAGATTCTTAAGTCAAATAATCCGCCCCAGGAATGTGGAAGAGTTCTATCAGCATAAACTCCCAGTTTATCATGAATTGTCTGCCCAATTTCAATATATTCTTCCCAGGTCCAGTCTGGACCAGGAATTTCAACTCCTGCTGTCTCAAATAAAGCTTTATCTGCTGCTATTCCTACAGAATTAACTCCAAGAGTAATTCCATATAGTTTACCATCTATTTCTCCCATTGGCATATCAACATCTGACATATCAAGAATGCCGCTCTCTACATAGGGATTTAAATCAACTAGCTGATTATTATCAGCATACTGAACAATATATTTACGGTCATGCTGCATAATATCAGGCAGTCGATCTCCAGCAGCCTGAGCAGCCATCTTTTCCCAGTATCCAGTCCAGCCTGTGTACTGAGGCTCTATATTAACATTAGGATTTAATTCTTCATACATTTCAATAACTCTTAAAGTCCGGGTATGTCTGTTCTGAGATCCCCACCAGGCCATTCTCAATGTGATTTCTTCATCCTGAGCCAGAACTGCAGTGGGTATAGAAGTCAATAACAATGCAATAATCATTAAACTTAAAATTAATTTTTTCATAATAAAATATCCTCCTATTGTTTTATTCTGATTATATTCTTTATTATTTATTTTTTTTGTTTTCTGAAATCTTTAAGTATAAATAAATTCTCATTTTTTATATAAAATTAAATGAAATCCCCATTCCATCACCTCCAATATATGTATTTTAAAACTATTTAGCCAGTCAAAGTTTCCTGCTAAATCAAACTATTTTAAGCTTTTTATTTTTTTGAGCGGATTGATTAATATACTTAATCAAAGTTAGAGTCTTTAGACCTTCAGCAGCAGTTACAGTATTCTTATTACTCCCTGCTATCAGATCCTGATAAAATAACTCAATTATCTTATAATGGCTGTTACCCCAGTATGATTTGTATTCTGCCTGCTTATCATCACTAATGAGTCTTTTTTGTTCGCATTTAGTAATTATTAACTGATTATCAAAAAGTCTTAAACTTCCCTGCTCACAATCAATTACAATTTCAACTGGACTGTTTTGACTAAAAGTATTGGTCGCGTAAAAAATTCCAATGGCACCATTTTCAAAATAAAGAGTTGCTTCAGCTGTATCTTCAACTTCAATTACATTATTTAAAACCCGGGTATCAATATTACCTTTAACAGCTTTAACGCGACCCCCAAACCACTGCATCAAGTCGAGAGTATGAATCGCCTGATTAATTAAAACTCCACCACCTTCTGTCTCATAAAAACCCTTCCAGTCATCCCGGAGATAATAGTCCTGACTGCGCTGCCAGGTTACAACCCCCTTAATTCCTTTAATCTCTCCCAGTTGTCCCTTTTTAATGATTTTTTTAGCCTGCTGATTAATTTTATTAAGTCTGTTTTGAAAACAAACTCCCAATTTAGCCTGGCTCCGGGCCTGGGCTGCAATAATTTTTTGGCCTTCTTCAAAATTTAAGGCTAATGGCTTTTCCACAAAGACATTAATTCCAACCTCTAAAAATTTTATAGCCATTGGCGCATGCAAAAAATGTGGTGTGCAGAGATGAACTACATCTATATCTTTATTTAAAAGTTCTTCGTATTCAACAAAATAAGAACAATTATATCTATTTGCTGCTTTTTTAGCTCTTTCTTCTCTAATATCAACAACATATTTTAATTCTACATTTTCTACCTCTTTTATTGCGTCTGCATGCACCTGATATATATTTCCACAGCCAATCACAGCCGCCTTAATTTTTTGCATTTTAAAGTCACCTTCCAGAGTTATAGTTTGTAAATGTTTTCAAAAATTTTATTTATCAAGGCGAAGTTTTAAAATGTTCCCTCAACATTAATTGTCCTCGCAGCTGTGCTTTTTTTGACAAATGTAGAATTCTTAATTTTTTCCTCTAATTTTTCTTTAAATAAATCTTCAGCCAGCGGCAGCTCTACCCAGTCATCTGTCCAGGCAGAAAGATGCATTGCATTAGAAATTGTTAAACCTTTAATACCTTCTTCACCAGGAGCAATTAATTCTTTACCATTTAAAATTGCCTCAATCCAGTTGTTTAAAATACCGGCATGTTCCGGATTCTTACCTGCCACAGGAACTGTAAATTCCCAGCACTCTGGTTTGCCAAAACCACCACTAAACTCTGCATTAAATTTTCTTTCTGGAGTTCTAAGTTTTCTAAAAACAATTTCATCATTTTCAACAATTAGCTTCCCCTTATTGCCTGTAATTTCAAGCCGGTTAGTTTCGGGAGCAATACCTGTGGAAGTAACAAATACTCCTGTGGCTCCGTTTTCGTATTCTACATAAGCTGTCACATCATCTTCTACTTCAATGTCATGATACTTCCCATTTTCAGCAAAGGCTCTTATCTTTTTCGGCATTCCACAGATCCACTGCCATAAGTCAAGCTGGTGGGGATCCTGATTTAATAAAACTCCTCCACCTTCACCTTCCCAGGTCGCCCGCCAGCCGCCATTATTGTAATAACTCTGAGAACGATACCAATCAATTATCCAGTTTGTCCTTTTTATTTCTCCCAGCTCACCTGAGTCAACAAGATCTTTCAGTTTCTGGTAGATGGCCCGGGTTCGCTGATTATACATGATGCCAAAGACTTTATCTGATTTCGCTGCCACCTGATTCATTTCTCTTACCGCTTTTGTATAAACTCCGGCCGGTTTTTCGATTAAAACATGGAGGTCATTTTTAAATGCTTCAACTGCAAGTGGTGGATGGTCATAATGGGGAGTAGCAATCAATACTGCCTCAACATCTGCCTGCTGATAAAATTTTTCTGGCTCAGAAAAACAATCAACCTCTGCTCCCAGATTGGCTTCAGCCCATTTAAGTCTGGCTGGATCAAGATCACACACCGCAGTCAGCCTGGCATTTTTAACCCTGCCCTCTACTATAGATTTAGCATGGCTGCTGCCCATATTCCCAATTCCAATAATTCCAAGCTTAACTTCTTCCATCTGCTGTCTATTCCCCCTCAAGTTCACTTCTGATTTCTTCCATTAAAGACATAAATCTTTTTCCATATTCTAAATAAGTATTATATTTTGCTTCTGCTTCACTGTCATCACGTTCTTCATGGTAGACAGCTCCCATATGAGGTTCGATAGAAAATCCACCATCATAACCATTTTTAAGTAAGTCTTTAATAATTCTTTTGACCTCACCATTACCTTCTCCAGGATAGCAGTAGTCCATTTTTGGAAAAATACCGTCAGTTTCTTTAACAAAGGCTCCATCTTTAATATGCACATAGGCAATTTTATCTTTTAAATGCTGATAGGCACCCCAGCTTGTCTGTTTCTCATAAGGTTTTTCTCCCATTCTATTATCAGCCATTAAAGGATTGCCCGTATCGTAAACAATTTTAAAATTTGGGGAGTCAACAGCTGCAGTCAATTTATCCATGTGTGCATAGGACTGCGAAAAATAATTCATGCAGTTCTCGTGTACATAAATAATCCCGGCTTCTTCACACATTTTAACCATCTTTTTTAAGTGGTCAATAATTTTTGCTTCCAGTTCAGGATTATCTGGAGAGAGATCTTTTGGAATACCATAGCTCATTCCCCTGATCATTTTGGTGCCCAGTTTCTGCATTCTGGGGATAGCTCGCTTAAGTTCTTCCATACTTTTTTCAAAAGACTCTTCCTTCCGGGGATCCTTACCCCAGTTGGCAACAGCGCTGCCAAAACAGTTGACTTTAACACCAGCTGCATTTAATTTTGCAGCTGCTTTCTCAAATTTTTCATCACTAATGTCAGTGAGATTTATCCCCTCAATACTGCGGGATTCTATATTTTCCCAGCCTAATTTTTTAGTAACTTCTATCTGTTTTTCAATAGAATCTGCTGCTTCATCAGCAAAACCAGTATAATACATAATTATTCCTCCTGATAAATAAAATTTAAATATTTCAAATAAAATTATAATTATTCGAAAATTCATTTTGTAATCAATTATACAACAATAATTGGATGCTCGCTTTGAAATTGCTGCTTTAAATATTGCAAATCTTTAGGTATAATATAATTATCATAAAATAAAGGGAGGAAAAACTATTGTTTAGTCAAAATTGTTCTTTACAGAATAATTTTTTAGATCTTAAATATACTAGATCAGATATTATTTCTGAAGCTGATAATTTCAATATGCACTTACATGACTTTTATGAAATTTATTATTTTTTAAAAGGAGATGTCACTTACTATATAGAAGGCCATGGATACCAAATGGAAGCCAATAGTTTACTAATTATCAATAATAAAGAATTACATAAACCAATTTTTAATAATAATCTGCCCTATGAAAGAATAGTTATTCATTTTTTCCCCTGGGTACTTTCAAAATATGATTCATATGATTTTAATCTGCTTGAATGCTTTGAAAATAGAAAAGAAGCTCATCATAATAAAATAATCGATCAAAATAAAAAAATATTCAGCTACTTTAAAAAAATAACTGAATATGTTCAAAAAAAATCTCCTGAATCAGAATTAATGGTTGAAACGCTATTTATTCAAATGTTAGTTCTTATCAACAAACTGTTTAATAAAAAA
>JAXKWB010000186.1:0-5860 GCA_036172385.1 Halanaerobiales bacterium
CACTTAATGACAGCATCTTTATTAAAAGATCTGGCCAGAGAGATTATAGATTTACATCAAAAACTTAATAATTAAAAAATAGTGTGTAAAAGCGTGTAACTAATTAGTTATGCGTTTTTTTTATGTATTTTTTTAATAAATTATATTATAGTATAAAATAATTCCATTTTTAAAATTCCTTATAATAACAGGACTCAACTCTAATTTTTAATTTTTTGAAAAGCAGATGAAGCAATTAATTTGTCAGAAAATATTTTTCTGGCACGCAACTTGCAATAATAGATAGGTAAACAACTATAAGGAGGAATTTTTAATGAAGAAGAGAAGTGTGATTTTTGTTTTAACAATGTTTTTAGTTTTAACTGTTGGAGTGGTAAACGCTGGTGCTGTGGAATTAAGAGTTTATACCATGTTTTCTGGTGCTGACCCGGCTTCTGGTGTTTATCAAGACTTGATAGAAGAATTTAAAGCAGAACATCCTGATCTAGAAATTATTGATGAATCAGCCACTCTGGATGAGAGTGTAAAGGTAAGAATTGAAAATGATTTTGCTTCCGGAAATGAGCCTGATATTACAATGTATTTTACTGATTCACAGGCAAAGCCAATTGTAGAATCTGGCAGAGTAACTCCTCTTAATAAAATTTTAGCCAATAATCCGGAATGGAAAGCTGGATTTTTACCTTCTGTATTAGAACAGGTCAGATACAGTGATGGAAATATATATGCTCTACCCATTACTGGTTTTTATGAAGGATTAATAGTTAACCTTGATTTATTTGAAAAATATGATGTTAAAATTCCAGAAAATGAAGAAGAATTATATACTGCGATTGAAACTTTTAGAGCCAATGATATTGTACCAATGGCTGCTGGTCTGGGTATGACACCACATTATAATATTGAACATTCAATTTTAAAAGTTGGTGGAGCTGAAGCCCATGATGCTGGTATCGCCGATGGAATCAATCCAATGTGGATTGAAGGTTTAAATCATATGCAGGAATTATATGAAGCAGAGGCATTCCAGAAAGATACTTTAACTCAGGATTGGTCTGGTGCCCGTCAGCTATTTAAACAGGGAAGAGCAGCTATGTTAGTAGAAGGATCATGGGCCATTGCAGATGCACAAAATGAAGGAGCTAATCGAGTTACAATTGTGCCATATCCAAAAATTGGAGAAAAAGGTAATAAAACTGATCTGATCGCTGGTTTTACTTCCGGAATGTATTTAAGTAAAGAAGCTTATAATGATAGTGAAAAGAAAGAAGTTGTTATTGAGTTACTTAAACATCTAACTAGCAAAGAGGCTATCAAAAAAATTGCTGAGGCAAATGGTGGACTTCCAGCAGCTGATGTAACACCTGCAGGTTTATCAAAACCTTATCAGGATGGATTGGAAATGTTCAAAAACGCTGATCATGTGTCACTTCCCATTGACGCCCAGATTCAGCGTCCAGCCTGGCAAACTCTGGTTGATGGAGTAGCTTATATTGTTGCTGGTAGAAGATCTGCAGAAGACATTTTAGAAGAAGTTAGAAAAATAGAACTACAGGCAAAATAAATAATAAAAAGAGGAGCGGTATATTTCCTGCTGCTCCTCACTTTTCACTGGAGGTGGAAACAATTAAATTTAAAAAAGATAAAAAAGTAATTTTCTTCTTTTTATTACCTGCATTGTTATTCTGGAGTATATTTTTGTTTTATCCTATTTTAAGAAGTTTTTATAAAACATTTTTCTTTACAGTTCATAATATCAATCCTGAATATATCGGTCTGGGTAATTATCTTAAATTAGTAAATGATCCTGTAATTTGGATTGCAACTAAAAATACATTTATTTTTATGATTGCAGCAGTAGTTTTCCAGGTTGGGCTTGGGATTTTACTGGCAGTTTTTGTTGATTTAATAAGATATGGTAAAAACTTTTTTAGAACAACCTTTTTCTTTCCGATAGTTCTGTCGGCAGCATCTTTAGGTCTTTTATTTCGACTTTTATATAACTATAATGCTGGTCTTTTAAATTCCGTGCTTAAATTATTCAATCTGGAGCCCATATTATGGCTTGATGCGTCTAAGGCACTGGCCATGGTAATGATTCCAACAATCTGGCAGTATGTTGGTTTTTATTTTGTTATTATCCTGACTGCCCTAACGAAAATACCAAATGCTTTATATGAAGTGGCAGAGATAGAAGGGGCAAATACTTTCCAGAGAATAACAAAAATCACCCTGCCGCTTATTTTTCAGGATATTAGAGTTTGTATAGTTTTAGCAATAACAGGTACTTTAAAAGTATTTGATATGGTCTGGATGATTACAGCTGGAGGACCTTTTGATTCTTCTCAGGTCTTAGGTACCTATATGTACAGTACAGTATTTCAGCAGAGATTATTTGGCTATGGTTCAACAATTGCAATTTTTATAATTATTTTGGGCGTGGTTGTTACCTCATTAACCAATAAGTTTATTGGGAATAGAGGGGTAACAATAGACTAAATAGGATAGGATATTTAAAAAAGATAATTAATTGGAGCTTTAAAGTAGGAAGGATGTGTTATTGTGAAAAGAAAATTTTCAGCTAAAAAAATATTGAATAAAATACAGGATCACTTTATAGAAATATCAATGACTAAATTTGTGATTTACATGGTTTTAATTGCCTGGGCATCTACGACTATCTTACCACTTTTATGGGTAGCTAATAATTCATTTAGAACTACAACCCAGATTGTTAATGCACCTTTTAGTCTGCCGGATTCATTTAATTTAGCAAATTATATTACTGCTGCAGAACGAATTAATATTTTAAACAGTTATAAAAATAGTTTGATAATGTCAGGAACAACGGTTTTACTTGTTCTATTGTTTGGAGGAATGGCAGGTTATGCCATGTCCAGATTCAAATTTAAATTCCGGGGATTTATTAATAAGATGATCATTGTGGCTTTAATGATTCCAGCTTTTGTAACAGTAGTACCAGTTTACGAGATTTTCATAGAACTGGGAATTGTTAATACCTATCTTGCTCTTATTTTGCCACATACTGCAAGTAATCTGGTATTTGCAACTATGATGCTTTCTGCTTATATGTCTTCTGTTTCTACAGAAATTGAAGAGGCGGCTTTACTGGATGGAGCTACAAGATGGCAGATCTTTACCAAAATTTTTGTTCCGATATCAAGGCCTGCTTTTGCAACAGTAGGAATTTTTACTTTTCTCTGGTCATATAATGATCTTTTTTCAGCCCTTGTTTTTGTTCCCAATAAAAGTGTGCAGCCGATAACAGTTTTATTAAATCAGGTTAAATCACAATATGGAACTGACCTGGGTCTGCAGGCAACAGCTGTAATAGTTACTGTCATACCTGTTTTACTTGTATATATTGTGTTACAGAAGCATATAATAAAAGGTCTGACTCAGGGTGCAGTAAAAGGATAAAAAATTAGGAAAGGGTGATATTAAATATGAGATATGGATATTTTGATAACAAAAATAGAGAATATGTAATTGAAAGACCAGATATACCGGTCTCCTGGACTAATTATTTGGGAACAAAAGACTTTTGTACAGTTATTTCTCAGAATGCAGGTGGATACTCTTTTTATAAAAGTGCTCAGCACCATAGAATAACCAGGTTCAGGGCCAATGCAGTACCCTTAGATAGACCCGGTCACTATTTATATCTTCGAGATGAGGATGATGGAAATTACTGGAGTGTTTCCTGGCAGCCAGTTGGAAAAAATTTAGATGAAGCTGATTATGAGGTTCGACACGGCTTATCATATTCAAAATTTAAATGTAATTATAGGCTGATTGAAGCGGAAAAGACTGTCTTTGTCCCCCTAGATGATGATTTAGAAATCTGGGATATTAAAATTAAAAACAATAGTGATTTAGATCGCCAGTTAAGTTTATTTTCTTATCTGGAATTTTCATTTCATGAGATTGATATTGACAACCAAAACTTTCAAATGAGTTTATATTCTGCCGGCAGCAGTTATCGGGATGGAATAATTGAATATGATTTTTATTATGACCCACGCAAATATCATTATTTTACAGCTAATTTTGAGGCGGATAGTTATGACTGCCTGCGTGATCAATTTATAGGTTCTTATAGAGATGAATCTAATCCAATTGCTTTAGAGAGAGGAGTCGGCTCAAATAGTAGTAAAAAGGGTGGTAATCACTGTGCTGCATTAAATAAGAAATTTAATTTAGCAGCCGGAGAAGAAAAAAGATTTGTTTTAATCTTGGGGGTTGGTCAGAGAGAAAAGGCTAAAAAAATGCGAAAGAAATACTCCGACTTTACAAATCTAGATACCGAATTTGAAAGACTAAATAATTACTGGGAAGAAAAATTAAGTAATTTTCAGTGCAGCACCCCACACCAGGATTTAGATACAATGATTAATACCTGGAATCCCTATCAGGCAGAAACCTGTGCTGTCTGGTCCCGTTTTGCTTCTTTTGTAGAAGTAGGTGGCAGAACCGGTCTAGGATATAGAGATACTGCCCAGGACAGCCTCGCAGTTGCTCATGCCAATCCTGAAAAGACAAAAGAACGGTTGATTCAGTTATTGAGGGGCCAGACAGCAAAAGGATATGGTCTGCACCTGTTTGATCCAGACTGGTTTGATCCAGAAGCAGAAGAATTAGAATTTAAATCACCGACTGTAGTTCCAGAACCAGATATGGAAGATGTGATTCATGGAATCGAAGATACCTGTTCTGATGATGCACTCTGGCTGGTCGCTTCTGTCTGCAATTATGTCAAAGAAACAAATGACCTTAACTTTTTTGATCAGGTAATTAGCTATGCTGACGAGGGTGAAGACACGGTATATAATCATTTGAAAAAGATACTTGATTTTTCTACCGAACAGGTTGGAGCTGCAGGGATCTGTAAAGGACTCAGAGCTGACTGGAATGACTGTTTAAACCTGGGTGGTGGAGAAAGTGCAATGGTTTCATTTTTACATCACTGGGCTCTGGAAATCTTTATTGAAACTGCAGAATTTCTAAATAAAAAAAATGATGTTAAAAAATATTCACAAATAGCTGCCGGGGTAAAAAAAGCCTGTGAAAAAAATCTCTGGGATGGCGGCTGGTATTTAAGGGGAATAACCGGGAGTGGAAATAAAATTGGTTCAAAAGAAAATAAAGAAGGTAAGGTTCACCTGGAATCAAATACCTGGGCGGTGATTTCCAATGTTGCTGCTCGAGAAAGAGCAGTTAAGGCTATGGATTCAGTTGATGAATACTTATACTCCGAATATGGTTTGCACTTAAATGCACCCTCTTATACAGAGCCAGATGATGAAATTGGATTTGTAACTAGAGTTTATCCAGGAATCAAAGAAAATGGTTCTATTTTTAGTCATCCTAACCCCTGGGCCTGGATTGCTGAGGCAAAACTGGGTAGAGGTAATAGGGCAATGAAATTTTATAATGCACTTTTGCCTGCAGCTCAAAATGATGAGATAGAAACCAGAGAAGCTGAGCCTTATTCTTACTGCCAGTTTATTATGGGTAAAGATCACGAAGATTTTGGCAGGGCCAGGCATCCCTGGTTAACAGGAAGTTCAGGTTGGGCTTATCGAGCAGTGACTCAGTGGATTCTGGGAGTGAGAATTACTTATCAAGGTTTAATTATTGACCCCTGTATTCCTTCGGACTGGGATCAATTTGAAATCAAAAGAAAATGGAGAGGAGCAGAATATAATATTCAAGTCAAAAATCCAGACCGGGTAGAAAAAGGAATTAAAGAGATAAAATTAAATGATAAAAAGATAGATGGAGTTATTCCTCCTCAAGAAAAAAATTCAGTTAACAAAATATCAGTAATAATGGGATG
>JAXKWB010000187.1:0-22911 GCA_036172385.1 Halanaerobiales bacterium
TCCATCAGATAGTGCGTTCTCCGGATTGGGATGGACTTCTACCATAATTCCGTCTGCTCCCACAGCTACTGCTGCTCTACCGACAGGAATTACAAGCTCCCAGCGTCCTGTACCGTGACTTGGATCTGCGATCACAGGCAGGTGACTTAACTGCTGAATAAGTGGAATTGAACTTAAATCCATTGTATTTCTGGTTTCTTCACCAAAGGTTCTTACTCCTCTTTCACATAATATTACCTGATGGTTACCAGCATTCATCACATATTCCGCAGCAAGCAGCCATTCTTTGATTGTGGCGGCCATACCCCTTTTTAACATAACAGGTTTATTTATCTTTCCCAGTTCTTTTAAAAGTGCATAATTCTGCATGTTGCGTGCACCTATCTGTACGATATCTGTGTATTCACAGACAACATCTTTGTGTTCAATATCCATCAGTTCTGTAATAACCTTAAGTCCTGTTTCTTCTCTCGCCTTTGCTAAAAGCTTGAGTCCTTCTTCTCCTAACCCCTGAAAAGAGTAGGGTGAGGTTCTAGGTTTAAATGCTCCACCGCGCAGTATCTGGGCTCCAGCTGCTTTGACAACTCTAGCTGTCTCCAATATCTGCTCCTCATCTTCTACTGAACAGGGGCCAGCCATCACGGTCAGCTCTTTACCTCCAACTTTTACCCCATCACCCAAATCAATAATGGTTTTATCCTGTTTAAAATTCCAGCTGGTTAACTTATATGGATCAGAAATCACTATTACCTTATCCACACAGCTCATCGTCATCAGCTTTTCTTTTAAATTAACCTTTTTCTCGGGTGCAACTCCAACAACACCAACAATAGTTGTTTCTACCCCTGTATCAGGATGTGCTTTAAAACCTTTTTCCTCTATCGCATCTATCACCTTCTGTTTTTCCTCTTCAGTAGCATTTCTTTTTAATACAGCAATCATTTTATTTTCTCCTCTCAGCTAAAAGCTCTTTTAAATTTTTCAGAAAAAATTCATTTTCTTCTCGAGTCCCAATTGTCACTCTTATCCAGCTTTCCATACCAAATTGATTTCCCGGCCTGATGATTACACCTTTTTGCTGCAGCTCCATAAAGACTTCTACCGCATCCAGTCCTGTATCTACCATCATAAAATTTGTCTCTGTCTTTATGTATTCTAAACCCATCTCAGAAAATTCCTTGTAGAGATACTCTTTTTCTGTTTTATTTAGCTCCTGACATTTTTTGAGATGATCTTTTGCCTCAAAAGCGGTGACAGCAGCCTGCTGTGCCATTCTATTTACATTAAATGGTCCTCTAATTCTATTTAAATAATCTATTAGTCTTGCATTTCCCAATGCATAGCCTATTCTCATACCTGCAAGGCCGTATGCCTTAGAAAATGTCCGCATCAAAAATAGATTAGGATACTGAGCTAAAAGTTCCACTCCATCAAAATAATCATCAGAAGTTATATATTCAATATATGCCTGGTCAACAACTACTAGAATATCATCTGAAATATTTTCCATAAAGTTCTCTATTTCTTCTCTGGACAGCATTGTTCCAGTTGGATTATTGGGATTACAGATAAAAATAACCTTTACATCCTCTGTAACTGCAGCTGCCATCTTATCGAGCTGATGGCGGTGATTGGCATCAAGAGGAATTTTTATGCTTTCTCCACCTCTGGACTTGACCGCCAGCTCATATTTGATAAAAGCAGGGTCTCCCTGAATAACCTGACCACCATTTTCTAAGAGCAGAGTCATCAATAAGTCGAGTATTTCATCTGAGCCATTACCAATAAATATCCTCTCTGCAGGTAGATTGTAATGCTGGCTAAGCAGCTCTTTTAAATCTCTGCTGTCTGAATCCGGATAAAGATAAACATTTGCTGCCTCAGATTTTATGGTATCTATAACCTCTGGAGCAGGCCCCAGTGGATTTTCATTTGAGGCAAGTTTAATAATTTTATCCAGCCCGTATTCTCTTTTTACTTCTCCAATGCTTTTACCAGCTTTATAGCGGTTCATATTTTTTACAGACTCTGAAATTCCAGCAAATAACTTCTTCATAAATACACCTTCCTCTGTCTATTTTTGTTTAAATTTCTTGGTGCCAGGTACCAAGAAATTTCGACTATATTTTTTCTAAAAGGCCTTTGAAACCAGGAAATGAAGTGTTGATGATTTCACTTCCTTCTATTGTTATACCCTTCTGGCTTTTAAGTCCAAGTACGGCCAGGGACATTGCTATTCTGTGATCATGGTAGCTTTTTACGTTGATTCCACCTTCTACTTCAGCAGAACCTGCAATTACCATTCCGTCTTTATGTTCTTCTATTTCTATACGCAATTTTTTAAATTCTTTTACTACAGCTGCAATTCTATCTGTTTCTTTTACTCTCAGTTCTTCTGCATCTTTGATAACGGTCTCCCCTTCAGCAAAAGCAGCCAGTACGGAGATGATTGGTATCTCATCTATAAGGCGGGGAATAATCTCTCCACCTACTTCTGTTCCTTTTAGACTAGATGCCTTAACAAGAATATCTGCAGTCGGTTCTCCTCCCTGATCTTTTTGATTGAGGAGTTCAATTCTCCCACCCATCGCTTCTACAACTTCAAGAAAACCACTTCGGGTATGATTAAGCCCCACATTTTTAATTAGAAGTTCTCCTTCTTCTGCAATTAATGCTGCAGTAATAAAGAATGCAGCTGAGGAAATATCTCCAGGGACCTTAATATTAAAAGCTTTGAGCTTTCTTTCTTTTGCTTTTTTGAGTGTGATTCTGTCTCCCTGGATTTCTAAATCTATTCCAGCTCCAATCAGCATTCTCTCTGTATGATCTCGAGAAACTGCAGGCTCTATGATTACTGTTTCTTCTTCTGTTTTTAAAGCTGCCAGTAAAATCGATGACTTAAGCTGAGCACTTGCTACAGGCAGTTTATACTCCATACCGCTCAGCTTTTGACCTCTGATGCTGAGTGGTGCAAGTCCATCTCTGCGCGACCAAATCTGGGCTCCCATTCTCGATAAGGGTCCAATTATCCGCTGCATAGGTCTTTTTCGCAGTGAATGATCTCCGGTTAAAACTGAATAAAAATCCTGAGATGCAAGAAGACCTGCTAGAAGCCTCATTGAAGTTCCAGAGTTTCCGCAGTCAAGCACATTATCCGCTTCTTCCAGACCGTTTAGACCCTTACCCTGAACTCTGTAGCTGCCGGGTTTTTCCTTTTTAATCTCTATACCAAGATCTCTCATGATACCCATAGTACTCAGACAATCTTCCGCTTCTAAAAGTCCTTCAATTTTACTTTCACCTTCTGCAATAGAAGACAGAATTAAAGAACGATGGGAGATAGATTTGTCCCCTGGAACCCTGATCTCACCTTCTACTTTTTGCTTACTCTCTACTTTTAATTCCATAACGTCCTCCTTATGTTAGTCAATATCTTTTTTCAATTCAGCTGCTTCAGCTAAAAAATCGAAAATCTTCTGCTCATCATTTTTTTCAAGATTAACCTTTAATTCTTCAAGTTCTCTTATATATTTTTCTATAAGATCTATGAGATTTTTATTATTTGATAAAATTATATCCTGCCAGAGTTCTGGAGAACTACCTGCTATTCTGGTCATATCCCTAAACCCACTTCCAGAAAGTTTAAGCATATTTGTGTTATCTTTTCCCAGGTTAAGCATATTTACCAGTGCTGAAGAGAGCAGATGAGGCAGATGGCTGACAAGTGCTGTACATCTATCATGTTCTTCTGCAGAAATAATGTATATTCTGGCTCCAATACTTTCTATAAGCTCTTTTAATGCCAGCAGTTCTTCTCTTTTGTTTTCATCCAGGTTATTAATTATCTCACTTTCTTTATTAAAAAAAGTATTTTCATTAACTTCGGTTTGTGCTGGCTTATCATCAATTATCGGAGTTAAAATAAAAGGTGCTCCGACAAAAAGGCCTGGATCATGCCAGTCTATACCTGATTTATGTGAACCTGCCATTGGATGAGCTCCAATAAAAGTTTTACTGCTTTTTTCTAGGAGCTTTTGAGCTTTTTTTAATACTTCTTTTTTGGTGCTTCCAGCATCAACAATAAGCTGTTTGCTGTCACTGCCGCTGTCGATTTCTTTGATAATATCTGTTATTTTTGAAACAGGTACTGCTATAAATATAAGCTCTGCTTCTTTGAGATTATCTTTGATTTCTAAAAAACCCTTATCAATTATCTTTAAGTCCTCTGCTTTTTTGATAGTATATTTATCCTGATCAACTGCCAGTATTTTAAGATTTGAGTCAGATTTTTTAAAAGCTGCTGCCAGGGAAGCCCCGATAAGACCCACCCCAACAACAGCAATTGTATTAAACTTAGGCATAAGCGATTTTTCTCTCTCTTGATTCAAAGCTGTGCAGAGAACTATGAATAGTCTTGATTTCGTCCATCATTAATCTGAAGTTTTCTGGTTTTAAAGACTGTGGGCCATCAGAAAGAGCGTTTTCTGGATTTGGATGAACCTCTACCATTATTCCATCTGCGCCAACAGCCACTGCTGCTCTAGCCACAGGTGTTACTAATTCCCAGCGGCCTGTACCGTGACTTGGATCAGCAATTACTGGTAAATGGCTTAACTGCTGAACAAGTGGTACTGAACTTAAGTCCATTGTATTTCTAGTTTCTTCACCAAAGGTTCTTACTCCTCTTTCACAGAGAATTACATCATGATTTCCTTCATTCATAACATATTCTGCAGCAAGCAGCCATTCCTTAATCGTTGCAGCCATCCCTCTTTTGAGCATAACCGGTTTATCAAGTTTACCAATCTCCTTTAATAGGGCATAATTCTGCATGTTGCGGGCACCAATCTGAATAATATCTGTATATTTACAAACAACGTCTATATGTGCTATATCCATCAATTCGGTTATTACTTTTAAGCCTGTTTCTTCTCTTGCCTGGGCCAGCAATTTTAAGCCTTCTTCTCCAAGTCCCTGAAAAGAATAGGGTGAAGTCCTCGGTTTAAATGCACCACCACGCAATATCTTTGCACCGGCTGATTTGACAATCTTTGCAGTTTCCATAAGCTGAATTTCATTTTCTACCGAACAGGGCCCTGCCATCACAGTCAGCTCATTACCTCCGACTTTTACACCATCACCAAGATCAATCACCGTTTTTTCCTGTTTGAAATTCCAGCTTGTTAGCTTATATGGGTCGAGAATCAGCACTACTTTTTCGACCTCACTCATCGTCATCAGCTTCTCTTTTAATTTTGTTCTGTTATCCTGATCACCAAGTACACCTATAATTGTTTTCTCTACTCCAACAATCGGATGAACATCAAAGTTTTCACCTTTTATAACATCAATCACCTTTTGCTTTTCTTCTTCACTTGCATTTCTTTTTAATACGGCTATCATAATTTAAATCTCCTCTCTACTAAAATCCTTTTAATTTTTTGAAATTTTTTATAATATAATCCCTGACTTCTTTCTAAAAATAACAGTTTAAAACTAGCAAATTATCTATTTAATGAATAAAAACCCTATAAAAATGCAAAAAATCGCCCCTGTCAGGGCGATTGAAATCGCGGTACCACCTGTTTTAATCTCATTATTTAAAAAATAATATAGCAGATTATCTCTACTGGAAGCCAACACTTCCGCACCGGATAACGACGGCAGACGGCCTACACTTACTCGTTTTCACTTTCAGCTGGCAGCTCAAGAGGTGTATTTCAGCTTTACGCTTACTGGATCCTCTTTCAAAGATTTTAAGAGTTTTAATTTGTTAATGAGTATTATAGCAGGAGAATTTTGCTTTGTCAAATAGATTTTCCGCTTATCACCCAGATATTAAGTTTTCAAGCTGCAGTTTACAAAATGTTTACAAAAAACTAGATTTTCAGAATACTAAGTTTCATTACAATAAATAACTTAATAATACTTTCCACTCGTTTTATATATATAGCTCTACTGAAATTTATTCAATCACAGTTTTAGGATAAGAGCCCAACATCCTAAAATAACCTGACATTTCTTCTACTTTATTGAGTGCCTCTTTCAAATCCGGATTCTCAGCATTACCCTTAAGATCAATGTAAAATAAGTATTCTCCAAGTCTCTGTCTTGTCGGCCTTGACTCTATTCTGGTTAAGTCGATGTTCTTTTTCGCAAACTCACCTAAAATTCTGTATAAAACACCAGCCTCATTTACTTCTGGAGCACAAATAATGGAGGTTTTAAATTCACTATCTGCTGAATCCCCAAGATGTCTGTTATCACTAAAATCTTTATCTTTTTTAGCTGCAAGTACAAATCGAGTTGAATTGGGCAGATCTCCCTGCAGGTTTTCTGCAAGTATATTAAGATTATAAATTTCAGAGAGTCTGATCGAACCTATAACTGCACTTTTTTCCTGATCCAGCACCTTAGAAGCTGCCGCTGCAGTGCTTTCTGTATAAATAATTTTTGCGTTTTTAAAATGCTTATTTAAGTACTCTCCAGACTGGGCGATCGCCTGAGGATGGCTGTATATTTTTTCTATGTCCTCTTTTTTTACACCTGGTGCTGCCTGAAGATAATGAGCTATCTGCAGGATGATTTCTCTGTATAACTTCAATTCAGAATGCTGATAGATCAAATCAAGGCTTAAATTAACTGATCCCTCAAGTGAGTTTTCCAGTGGGAGCAGCCCGAGGTCAACCCTATCACCGCTAAGCGCTTCAACTATATCTCTTATTGATTCACATTGATGTGTTCTGCCACCATATCTGCTGCAGTAATTAGAAATTGCCTGTTCACTAAATGTACCTGGTGGTCCTAGATAAGCATAATCTAAATCTCTCATGTCCTTCCTCCTTATTTTCTCCCATAAATGCAAAAATCCCCCGTTCTAATTAAAGAACGAGGGTTTAAATTCTCGTGGTACCAATCTTTTTGGCTAAATAGCCCACTCAGCAATTACAGGAATCCTTAAATGATTTCCAATAATCTGTCCGGTTAACGGTAGACAGCCGGTCAAGCTTACTTTCTGGTTCAGCCGACAACTCACAGGGGAACTTCACCAAAATATTTATTAGCAGGCTCTCACTAACCCCGCTTCGCTGAAATAAATAATTCTAATTACTTTCCCTGATCACAGTTTTTGAGTTATTTTTTTGATAAACTCTGTTTAATTAACTTTGATTTTTTATAGTGTACATCAAAAAAATGTTCTTGTCAAGTTTTTATTCTAAATCAAGAGCAATATCGATTGAATTGATCTGATGAGTTAAAGCACCTACTGATATAATATCCACACCAGAAGCAGCTATTTCTACTGCATTTTCTTTAGTAATTCCACCCGAAGCCTCCAGTATAGCTCTACCAGAAACAATCTGAACAGCTTTTTGTAATTCTTCAGAACTCATATTATCCAGCAGAATAATATCTACTTCGGCTTCTAAAACTTCCTCTAATAAGGCCAGATCATCAATCTCAAGCTCTATTTTTGTAGTATGAGAGATATTTTTTTTAATCTTTTCTACTGCATTTTTTATACTTCCCGCTGCTTTAAGATGGTTATCTTTGATCATCACAGTATCATATAGTCCCATCCTGTGATTTTTTGCTCCTCCCACTTTAACTGCATACTTCTCCAGCATTCTCAGAGTAGGAGTAGTTTTTCGAGTATCTACTATTTGAGCAGGATAATCTTTCACAAGCTCTACAAATTCTCTGCTTTTTGTTGCAATTCCAGAGAGACGCTGCAGAAAATTTAAGGCTAATCGTTCAGCTTTTAAAATACTTCTAGTTGAGCCTGTGATTTCAGCTAAAATACTGCCTGCTTTGATCCTGCTTCCCTCAACAACCAGGCCACTAAATTTTAAGCTCGAGTCATATTTATTAAAAACAGATCTGGCAATCTCAAGACCTGCGACTACTCCATCTTCTTTAATTTTAATCACTGCTTTTTTTTCTGCATCTTCTGCAATCAAATTATCAGTTGTAATATCTCCATAACCAAGATCTTCCTTGATTGCCCGCTCTATGAGATCATCTAATATATATTTATTTAATAACATCAGTTCTAGCCTCCGCTTCTTCTCTACTGTGAATTATATGTTTTTTTGCCCAGTCTTTTCTGTTTTCAGGAAAATCGGTTCTAAAATGGGCACCTCTGCTTTCTTCTCTTATTAAAGCAGCATCTGTGAGAAGTTCTGCATTTTGAAAAAGATTTTTTAACTCCCAGCTTTTTTTAGAAAATATTTCTTTTGTTAATTCATCTTCAAGATAAGTTATTTTTTCTCTAAGCCAATTCTGCAATTTCAAAAGTCCTGATTGATCTCTTCTTATCCCAGCAAATTTTTCCATCATCTCTTTCAACTCTGTTTTTAATTCTGCTGTGTCTGCTGTTTCCCGGTCTGCTGTAGATGAATATGTCTTCTTCTTTTTTTTAATAAAGTCCAGGACTAAATCAAAGTTTTCTTCTTTATCTTTTTGCAGACCCACCTGATTAACTTTTCGCCTAGCTGTTTTATTTTCTTTTTTAATGTAATCACAAATCCTTTTTGCGAAAACAAGGGCTTCAAGCAGTGAATTGCTGGCAAGTCTGTTAGCTCCATGGGCACCTGTACAGGCTGCTTCTCCACAACAGTACAGTCCTTTTAAAGAACTTAGACCGTCTAGATCAGTTTTTATTCCTCCCATCAGATAATGAGCTGCTGGTATAACAGGTATCAAATCTTTTTCCATTTGTAAACCTACTTTTAAAAGCTCTTTATAAATTGTAGGGAATCTCTTCTTTAGATATTCTCTGTCTTTTTTACGCAGATCTAAATATACACAGGCTTCTGAAGATTTTTTGATTTCTTTTGTGATGGCCCTGGATACAACATCTCTAGGAGCAAGTTCAGCCAGCTCATGATAAGCTTCCATAAAGCGCTTTTCCTCTGCATTAACTAAAATACCACCCTCACCTCTCACACTTTCTGAGATCAAAAATGTACTGCCTTCTGGATTATAGAGGGCTGTAGGGTGAAACTGCATAAATTCCATATCCATTATTTCTGCCCCTGCCCTGTAGGCTGCAGCTATACCATCTCCAGTTGTCACCTTAGGATTACTTGTATTTTTATAAAGCTGACCACAGCCTCCAGAAGCAATAATTACTGCCTCTGCTAGAATTATAAACTGTTCTGCTGAATCTTCTTCTACCAGCAGTGCACCTTTAATTTCTTCTCTGTTTTCTTTTTCCTTTTTAATCAAATCAATCATAAAAGTATTTTCTCTTACATTAATCTTATCTGAAGCTAATGCTTTATCTACCAGAGATTGGCTGATTTCTTTTCCTGTTGCATCTCCTCCAGCATGCAGGATTCTTCTTCTGCTGTGAGCTCCTTCTTTTGTTAAGTCTAACTCTCCATCTTCTCTATCAAAACTGCAGCCTATTTTAAATAGATCTTTTATGCGATCAGGTCCTTCTTTAACCATTACTTCAACAGCTTTTCTGCGGCAGAGATTATCTCCCGCCTTTAAAGTATCATTAATATGAAGCTCAAAAGAATCATATATAGAAGTAACTGCTGCTATTCCACCCTGAGCATAATGGCTGTTGCTTTCAGCAATATCTTCTTTTGTTATTACTTCTACTTTTCCTATCTTGCTGAGCTCTAGAGCTGTATATAATCCAGCAATTCCGCTTCCAATTACTAAAAAATTACTTTTCTCTACAGCTGGATACTTTATTGTCCTCATCTATTATTCACCCAGTTCAATCATTGCCTGAAGAGCTTTTTCTGCCTTAATCCGAATTTTTTCATCTATTTTAATTTCGCCTTCCATATTTTTGAGGCTGTTAAATATTTTTTCCAGATTTGTTTTTTTCATATTCCTGCAGATCAGCTGAAAACTTAATAAGTGGAATTCTTTATCAGGATTTTCCTCTTTGAGCCTGTATAACAATCCTTTTTCTGTACCAATAATTAGCTTTTCTGCATCACTGTTTTTTGCATAATCAAGTATACCTGCTGTACTGCCGATGTAATCTGCTTTTTCTAAAACCTCAGCCCTGCATTCTGGATGTGCAAGTATCGGAGCATCAGCATAAATTTCTCGGCTCTTTTTAACGTCTTCCAGCATAACTCTATGATGAGTTGGACAAAAACCTTCCCAGAAAATAATTTCTTTGTCCGTTCTTTTACTCACATAATCCCCTAAATTTTTATCAGGCAGAAAAATAATTTCTTCCTGTGGCAGTGAATTAACAATTTTTACAGCATTAGAAGATGTACAGCAGATATCACTCTCAGATTTAACAGCAGCCGAAGAGTTTACATAGCTGGCAACTGCTGCATCTGTATGCTGCCGTTTTATTTCTATAAGACTCTCGATATCAGCCATATCTGCCATAGGACAGCCAGCATTTATATCCGGAATCAAAACTGTTTTTTCGGGTGAAACTATTTTTGCACTTTCTGCCATGAACTTAACCCCACAAAATACAATTATCTCTTCTTCAAGCTGAGCTGCTTTTTTGCTTAAGCCGTAAGAATCCCCTATATAATCAGCTATTGCCTGAACTGAATCAGGCTGATAATTGTGTGCTACAATTACAGCATTTCTTTCTTTTTTTAATTTTTCAATTTCTTTAACTGGATTTAACATTAAATATATAACCCCCAAATTTTTTGCTTTTCATCAGAAAAAATCCTTATTTTGTCTTAGTTCTATTATCCTCTTTCTTTTTTAATAATCTGTCTTAGTTCTTTTATATTAGCACTTTTAGCTAAAATTACTTTTATCTTAGTTCTTTTTTCTAATTGTTTTGTCTAAGCTGCTTTGTTTTATATAATGTTTTTTGCTTCACATTCTTCATTTAAATAGTCGATAAACTGATCAGCTTTTTCTTTCGGTGCCTCTGTAAATATACTGACAGCAACAAACACCAAAACACTCACAAACAGTGTCCAGACACCTGCTGCATGCCCTAATGGCCGCCAGCCGCTAAACTGCAGATAGACTGCTGTAAATGAGCCAATTAAAATACTGCTTAAAGAACCGGCTGCTGTTGCTCCCTTCCAGAAAAATGCTCCAAACATAGAAGGAACAACCACCATCAGTCCAACTGAAGCAGCCACTGATAATGATGCGATCAGATCCAGTTCCTGTACGGCAAATAACATACCAAGTACAGCAATAATAATGATAGCTATTTTGGCAATTTTCAACTGCCTGAGCTGCTCTGGTTCTTCTGCTTTTTCCAATTTATTAAATAAATCTCTAACAACTAAGGAAGAGAGTGTGAGCATTATCGAATCAATGGTAGAAATCGCAGCAGCTGTAATGCCTATCATTGCTGTTAAAGCAAGGATTGTTGGCACATATTCTGAAGCCAAAAGCTGTGGAGTAGCCATATCTGCATTTTCCAGACCTGGAATCAGTAATCTTGCAGAAAAACCCCAGATTACAGATACTAATGTATAGATAAATCCAAAACCTAAAAAGCCTTTGATCATCGTTTTCATTGCTTTTAAATCACGGGGTATAAAAAGCCTCTGGCTTACCTGAGGATTTGAGATCGAAAAGAAAAACCACGGCAAACTAAGTCCTAGAAATGTTTTAAAGGAAAAGAAACCGGGCCCAGGAACAGTCAAAAACTCCGGATGTTCACTGCTTAGTGAAGCAAAAAAATTAACGAATCCTCCCAGATGATTATAAATTATATAGGCTAAGATCAGTATGCTTACGGTCATCATAATCAAAGACTGTAAAGAATCTGTCCAGGTCACAGATTTCATACCTGCAATTAAAGCCCAGGCAATTGCGAGCACTGAAGCAAGAATCACTCCCATAAGAAAAGGTATTTTCCCTCCCGAGAGAGCACTCAGCAGATAACCAACTCCCATCAGCTGAACTGCTAGATAGGGTATTAAAAATACACATGCAGATAATGCAGCAGCTGAGGCAATCCAGTGATTTTGATAGCGATCTCCCAGCATTTCATAAGGAGATACATAATTATTTTTTTTACCGATCAGCCAGAAACGTGGTCCAAAAAAGGCCACAAGTGAAAGTCCTGAAAGATATACCAGCTCAAAGCCAAGTGCACCAACACCTCCAGAGTAGGTAAACCCTGCCAGTCCGATCATCATAAAGGCACTATAGGTAGTTGCACTGTATGATAATGCAGCTACAAAGCCTCCTGTGTTCCTATCACTTAAAAAATATTCCATAATTCCCTGTTTCATCTCACGTCTTGCCAAATATGCAGTAATAAAACCAGCTATTATATATATTAATATAGCTGTGTATAGATAATGTGTCGGCATTGATTACTCCCTCCAGTAACTTGTTATTTTTATAGTAGAAAAAATCACTAATAAGGCAAAGACTGTCCAGTAGAAAAATGCTCCAAAAAATGAATATACTTCACTTAAATAAAGATAAGGAACTGCAAAAGCTGAAATAACTAATAATGATATAATAACGAGCCAAAAGATTCTCTTTTTTTTAAGTTCTTTTTTATCCATTACTTTAACCCCCTTTTAATTAAATACGGCAAAAAATATGCAGATGAGTTGCATAAAGATGGTTCGACTTTTAAAAATCTATATTTGTGACTGTGACCCATAATATAGAATCAGATTTAATTTCCCAGGCATTAAAAATTTACTTTCTCCTTTACAGTCAAGACTTTACAGGTGTCTTTACAGCTAAAATAAAAATATATTATACACAACACAGAAGTTAATTATTGGTCAGAAAGCAGCAGATCTTTTTCTTCAAGTTTTTCTTTGATTAAATCTAATACCTGTTTATTTACAACTTCTATTGTATGCAGGTGAACACCTTCAGTTAATTCTGAAAGTAGTGATGTATCATTAAACCTATAATTATCCATAAAATTTTCTACATCTTCAAGTGTAGAAATCATAAGATTTCCAATCAACTCTCCATAAATAGGGTGTTCTACTTTAACATCAACTATTCTGCCTCCATAATTAACTATTGTTGTTAGTTCATCTCTTAATTCTCTGCCATCATTATGTCTACAGGCAATTGAAGCTCTAATTGTCTGCATTCCTAAATTGTCTTCATAATAATATCCCTGAGAAGTTGCGATGATTTTTTCGCCTTTTGCCCTCAGAAGTGCTATATCCTGAACTATAACCTGTCTGCTGACACCGAATTCTTCGGCAAGCTCAGACCCAGTTACAGCCTGATGTGATTTTTTAAGTTTTGAAAGTAGTTCATTTCTTCTCAATTCAGTATTAATATCCTCCACCTCATTTCCTTAATCAATTAGTTGATTTAATTATATATTTGCTAATACATCTGAATGGCAGTAGAACACTGTTTTCTACAAAAATTTTACTTTTCTAAATATTATACTTTATGTGAACATCTTATCACTTAAATAACTCCATTGTAAAGAAAAATTATAATTTAGGATATTCGTGAAAAAAATCTGCTGAATATATTATGCTGCTGTTGATTTTAAGCATTTTTAGGAAAAATTTTTAGTTTGCCAAAAATAAGATAAATAAAAAGGATTTTAGTACTTAATATGGAATATATTAATGAGGTAAAGAAAAATTTATAAAAAATTAGGAGGATGGTAAATATGCCAACTGTTAAATTTTCAGATAGTGCTAAAAGTGAAAATCCCACAAAGGTGGTCGCAAAAACTGGAGGGGGCTTTGAAATCATTGTAGATGAGCCTGAAAATATGGGTGGAACAAATGATGGTGCAAGTCCTGTAGATTATGTTATAGCTGCACTTTCTGGATGTTTAAATGTAGTAGGACACCTGGTGGCAAAAGAGATGGGAATTGAATTAAAAGGACTTACCATTGATATCAGTGGAGAATTAAATCCTGCCCGTTTTATGGGTAAATCAGAAGAAGTTAGAGCTGGTTATCAGTCAATCAATGTTGAAATGGATGCAGACTGTGATGCAGAACAGGATGTTCTTGATGAATGGTTAGAAGCGGTTGAAAACAGATGTCCTGTTAGTGATAACCTGGTAAATGAAACTCCTGTTAATATCAGTGTAAAATAATGATCTTTCTATATTAAGATCAAAATTATATAAACTGAAGATAACTAAAATCTGAATATATATATATCTAATGACCTAGAAAAGCTCTGCTGGAATAATCAACCGGCAGAGCTTTTTAATTACTTTCTTATATGTTTTAAAATTTTATTCGCCATTTTCTTCCTCAACAAGCATTTTCCCGCCACCCGTATAACTCTTTTCGGGGAAAATGAGCCTTACCTGATAGGGAAAAACCTCCCCACTCACATTATCTCTGTACTGCTTCTTCATGATTATAAGCTGAAAAGGAATAACTTCATTTTCTACATAATAGATTCTATCTTCACCCTCTGGGCCCAGCCAGATATCATCAACTGGCACTTTGATTTCCAATTCTCCATCATGATTTACGAACTTAATGGACTTATCCTGACTGAGCTCTATCATCCAGTCCGGTTCATTACCAACTGCGCGAAATACTATTCCCTCTTCTCTGGCTTTTTCCCAGGGGTCAACCTGAGCAGCAGCACTAAGAGTAAATATAAGCACAAAAAATAAAATTGTGATTACAAATACCAATCTTTTCTTCAAGAGCCTCTCCTCCTCTAAATACTTACAGTTTTAATTATTCTTTTTTAAAAATAATATATTTTTCCTCATCTGTATAAATGATTTTCAGATTAAAATCTTCGGCAAGCTTCTGAAAAGTATTAAGATTATAAAAAACAATATGGGTTGGATCCCATTTATACCACCAATCAGCAAACTCTTCAGGCCCTGGATGAAAAGAAGTCATTATGGCTAAATAACCACCAGCTTTAAGGTGGAATGTAAGGAATTCCATCTCTTTTCTCGGTTCGGAAAAATGCTCAAATACTTCAGTTGAAGTAATTAAATCATATTTTTTATTCTCGTAAACCCTTTCTGGATAAAAATAAGGATCATATTTGTCTACCTGATAATCTTCTCTTTTAAGCAGATCAGCAAGCACCGGACCTGGACCACAACCAAATTCTAAAACTTCATCTACATCTTCAATAAAAGGAAAAACACTTTCTTTAAGAAAATCTTCAAACATTTTTACATAGCCTTCATTCTGATGAGTATTATCATGGCCCTCATATCTCTCTTTTTCTTCTTCCTGCTTAATGATTTCTTTTCTATCAATAAAGATAGCCTCACACTCTTTACAGTAATAATATTTTTGATCTAAATCTAAAACTCTTAAATCCTGATCCTTACAAACTCTACAATGCAAAATATTTCACTCCAATATAAAAATACCTTTTCTAATTAATATTTAACTTCTCTACTTTATCATTATATTACAGCAGACTGAGGTTTGTAAATTCAAATCAGAAAAAATCTCAAAACTTATTTTACAATTTATCAAAAAAATATAAAAATCTTTGTTTAAATTAAAATAATACATTAAAAGCTCTACCAGGTAGATATCAATATACCCAGGTAGAACTTTATTTTTTACTCTTATAAATGGTAGGGCTCATTGCTGTTAATTTTAAAAGCCCTGTATATTTGTTCAAGCAGAATCAGCCTGATCATCTGATGGGTAAATGTCATATGAGAAAGCGAAAGTCTATAATCTGCTTTTTGCAGAATAAAATCACTTAAGCCTGTTGCCCCACCAATGATAAAGGTGAGTGAACTGTAGGATTTAAGCTGCAGGTTCCGAATTGATTTTGCGAAACCAGTTGAGCGCATGGGTTTTCCTTTAACATCCAGAGCAAATACATAACTTCTTTCCGGTATTTTTTCTGCAATACGAGTGCCCTCAACTTTCTGAAGTTTCTCTATATCTTTTTGTGAGGGATTTTTAGCTAAATGTTCAGCTTTCATCTCAATTATATCTAAATTGCAGAACCTCTGCAGTCTTTTCTTGTATTCTTCCACTGCTGGTTCTAAAAATGATGATTTTAATTTACCAACAGTAATAATATATATATCCATCTTTAATTTTCACCATCAAATTCATTTTTGGTATTTTCTCTCTGCTTTTTTCTGCTTTCTCTGTCAAGTTTAATGATCGGGCTGGGCTCCTCCTGAGATGCACATCCCAATCGTAAATCTCTTCCCACTTTATATCCAGTTTCTTTTAATATATTGTTAACCGTGATATAAGCTACCTTTGGATTATTATTTTCCTGACTGAGGTGAGCAAGCAGCACAATTGGAAAATTATCATCTAATAGTTCTGGCAGGATTTTTGCTGCAGCATCGTTTGAGAGATGACCTTCTCTCCCTTTGATTCTATTTTTAAGAAAATACGGATAACTGCCTGTCATCAGCATCTCAAGATCATGATTTGATTCCAATATAAATAGATCTGCACCGCTGATTTTTTCAATAGTTTCACTTTTCATAATACCTGTATCAGTAGCAAGTACTATCTTTTGATCTCCTGTCCTGCAGATATAGCCTACAGGTTCTTCAGCATCATGAGAGATATCATATGGACTAAAAGCCAGATCACCAATCATAAAATCTCCACTGAAAATCTGACAGTTTTCTGCTTTTATTTTGCCCAGTTTTTTCTCTGATCCAGACCAGGTACCCTGATTTGCATAAATAGGTATATTATATCTGCGTGATAATACACCTACACCTTTAATATGATCACTATGTTCGTGCGTAACTAAAATGGCATTAATTGAAGCTGGATCAATGTCTCTGATCTTCATTCTTCTTTCCAGTTCTTTACCACTTAAACCCGCATCTATTAAAACAGAATATGCCCCAGCTCTGATATATACTGCATTACCATCACTACCACTGGACAAAACAACTGCTTCTATTTTCAAGATTTACACTTCCATTTCTTCCTGCCAGCTCAAATGGTAAATAAGGCTAACAATTCCAACGGCCAGATCTTCATTTTTTACTGAAACATCTTCTGAAACATAAAGCCTTGTTGGTGCAAAATTCCAGATCGCCTTAATACCAGCCTCAACCATCAGATCAGCAACTTCCTGAGCCGAATCTGCAGGAACAGATATAATACCTAATTTAATGTCTTCTTTCTGCACAATATCTTTTAATTCCTGAATACTCTCAACTTCTTTGTCATTAATTAAATTACCTATTTTATCAAGATCATTATCAAAAACATAGCTGATTTCAAGCCCCATCATCGAAAAGCTGCCATAATTAACCAGGGCCCTACCTAAGTTTCCTGCACCAACCAGAATTGACTTCCATGTCCGATCAACACCTAATATTTTACCAACTGATTTTTTTAAATCATTGACATTATAGCCAACTCCGCGTCTGCCAAATTCTCCGTAATAAGAGAGGTCTTTTCGCACCTGAGTTGAAGGAATATCGAGTTTTCCCCCTAAATCTTTTGATGAAACAACATCTAAATCTTCAAAAGTGTCCATTTTGTCAAGACACCTGTAATACAGAGGTAGCCTTTCTATTGTTGCCCTGGGTATTTTTTCTCTATCTTTCATATTGATCCCTCCCGAAAAATATTTATTTTACCTGACTTCCGTTCGCAATGTCATCACTAACTGTCGACAATACCATCTTACCTTCTGGGTCTGAAGCAGCTAAGATCATTCCTTCAGATTTCACACCAAAAATCGTGGCCGGTTCCAGATTAGCTACAACAAGAATTTTGCTGCCTATTATATCTTCTGCTGCGAAATGCTGAGAAATCCCGGCTACCAGCTGTCTTTTCTCCAATCCTATATCAACCTGAAGTTTGAGCAATTTGTCGCTTCCTTCAATTTTTTCTGCTTCTAAAATTTCTGCTACTCTTATATCTACATTCATAAATTCTTCAAATGTAATTCGATCTTTAATATCTACCAGATCCATTTCAGAATCCTCCTCTATTTTCTTTTCTTCCTCATTTTTGGCTTCTTTTCTTGCTTCTACCTTTTCGAAATATTCCTCCAGATCAATCCTTGGGAAAATTGGATCTCCGTTGATTACCTTAATCCCAGTTTTCAGTCCACCCCAGTTTGCATCTTCCCAGCCGGCGTTTCTAATGCCATCAAGTTGAGCAATCTGTTCACCAATTTTTTCGGGGGTATCAGTTAAAAACGGTTTTAACATCACGGCAGTAACCCGAAGTGCCTCAAGTAAGTTATAGAGGACTGTTTTCAGTCTCGGTTTTTTGCTTTCATCCCGGCCAAGTATCCAGGGGGTTGTCTGGTCAATATATTTATTGGTCCTCCGTACAAAGTTCCATATTTCTTCTAAAGCTACTGTATATTTAAGTTTTTCCATTTCTGTTTCAACAGCCACTTTGGTAGTCTGAGCTAAATCGATCAATTCTTTATCTATCTCTTCCTCTTCTTCAACCTCTGGTATTACACTGTCAAAATACTGTTCTACCATCGAGACAGTTCGATTCAGCAGATTACCTAAATCATTTGCAAGATCAGAATTTATTCTCTGAATCAAAGCTTCAGTAGAATAAGTTCCATCTGTACCAAATGCTACCTCTCTTAAGAGATAATAGCGAATTGCATCTCTGCCAAAATCTTCAATTAAGACAACAGGATCTACAACATTACCTTTTGATTTTGACATTTTACCGGTTTCACTCAAAAGCCAGCCGTGACCAAATACCTGTTTTGGCAGATCAAGCTCAAGTGCCATCAATATTATCGGCCAGATAACTGTGTGAAAACGCAATATATCTTTACCAACCAGATGGAGATCAGCTGGCCAGTAATGCTCAAACTTATCCTGGTCTGTTTTATAACCAATTGCAGTAATATAATTGCTGAGTGCATCTATCCAGACATAGATAACATGATCATCATCAATCGGAACAGGTACCCCCCAGTCAAAGGTTGTTCTGGAAACACTTAAATCATCAAGACCATTTTCAATAAAATTAATCATCTCATTGCGTCTGCTTTCTGGTTCTATAAACTGTGGGTGTTCTTTTATATGTTCTAAAAGACGGTCTGCATATTTGCTCATTTTAAAGAAATAGCTTTCTTCCTCTACCCATTCAACTGGGCGATGACAGTCAGGACAGACTTTTTCTCCATCTTTTTCTTCAAGCTGTCTTTCTGTCCAGAAAGCTTCACATGGTGTACAGTACCATCCTTCATACTTATCTTTGTAAATATCACCTTTATTATAAAGTTCTTTAAATATCTCCTGTACTACTTTTTCGTGTCTTTCTTCAGTTGTTCTAATAAAATAATCGTAATCTATATCTAATTTTTTCCACAGTTCTTTAAAAGTTGCTACAATTTGATCTACATATTCTTTGGTGTCCTTACCTGCTGCTTCTGCTTTTCTTTCAATCTTTTGCCCATGTTCATCAGATCCTGTTAAAAACATTGTGTCATAACCCTGCATTTTTTTGTAGCGGGCAATAGTATCTGCTGCCACCGTAGTATAGGCATGCCCAATATGTAGTTTATCACTTGGATAGTAAATAGGTGTTGTTACATAATATGTATCTTTACTCAAATTAATCATCCTTCCCATTTTTAAATAATATATGATTATACTGCGAAACTACCTCAGCCTAATTCCATTAAATTATTATCCAGCATTTTTTTAATTTTTTGAATCTTAATTTGTAGTTTTAAATTATATAAAACTAGAGTTTACGCAGTGTTATTATCTGAATAACTTTATTAAATATGAGATCTTAATTTATATAAACTATATATTTTGTTATATTATATATTTTGTTTTCTTAATATTATATAAGAGTTAATTCACAAAATCATTTAAAAAAATTTATAATAATATCAATCCATTCTGTTAGTTGTACTCCTCTAATTATGATTATCTTTATCTACCGAAATAGCTGTTCCAACCTTATAAACCTCACTTTTTGGCAGACCCCTGAGTTCAGCAACTTTCTTAACTGCCTGCTTTTTTGTGATACCACTCTGCATCAGTAATTTAATATGCTCAAGTATTGTAAGTTCTTCCCAGCCTTCACTTTCTTCTTTGATTTCAGTTCTACCCTCTATTACAACTACAATCTCTCCCTTGATCTCCTGGTCTTTAAGCCTCTGATAGAGCTCTAAAGCTGTTCCATAATATTTTTCTTCATGTACCTTTGTTATTTCTCTAGCAATAACAGTCTGTCTTGCAGCCATTTCTTCACTAAATTCTTTTAAATCTTTTAATGTATTTTTTAAGCGATAGGGTGATTCGTAAAAAACTGTAGTTTTATTTTCAAGCGCCATTTCTTCTAAAAACTCTCTACGCTCATTCCCACTGCGGGGAATAAATGATCTAAATACAAAAGAAGTAATATCGAGCCCAGAAACAACTAGAGCTGCCAAAAATGCACTCGGACCGGGTATTGGTATTATTTCTATATTTTCTTTAACTGCTTCTTTTACCAGAATTTGACCTGGATCTGAGATAACAGGCATTCCTGCATCACTGAGCAGAGCTATATTTTTCCCGGAGTTTATTTTTTCTATTATTTCTCTACTTCTCTGCTGCTCATTATGTTCATGATAAGAAAGCAGCTTTTTCTCAATAGAAAAATAGTTCAAAAGTTTTCTGCTGTGACGGGTATCTTCACATGCTATTATATCAACCCTCTGCATAACATCCAGTAGACGCTGGCTGACATCAGAAAGATTACCTATTGGAGTCCCACAAATATATAGTTTGCCTTTTTCCAATTAATTGTCCTCCCCATAGATCTCTTTTACTTCAGCTGTGTATTCATTACTCTGCCCTTTATAAATAACTAAAACTGGTTTGATACGCAGACCGGAATTTGCACCTTTTTTAGCTTTAAGCAAAAAGATATCTGCTTCTTTATACAGACGAGACTGAACCAGCCTTAGTTCTTTAGCCTGAAAGTTATATTCCGAGAGTTTTTCTATAACCTCGGTCAGTCTTTCTGCTCTATAAACAATATAAAAAAGTCCTCCAAATTTTAATACATAGGCTGCAGCTCTTATCACATCCTCAATTTCTGCATGTATTTCGTGTCTAGCTGCTGCAAGATATTTGTTGTCTGTAATCTGTCCTTCATTGAGGGGCAGATAGGGTGGATTAGAGACTACAACATCAAATGAACCTGCTGCAGTTATATCTTCAAGGCTACAGAGGTCATGATTAATTATCTCTATTTTTTGTTCTAAATTATTATGCTCAACATTGCGTTCAGCAAGATCTGCAAGGGATTTTTGTATTTCGACACCTGTTACTTTTACACCTTCATTTTTATATGCTAAAAGAAGAGGGATAACCCCACTTCCTGTTCCCAAATCAAGTACTCTATTACCAGTTCTAAGTTTTACAAAATCAGCCAGCAATACTGAATCAGTACCAAATTTGAAAAACCTATTATCCTGTATAATTTCTAACTCGTCTTTGATAAGATAACGAATCTCTTCCATTTAGTTATTTCTCCTTACCCTGATTTTCTAATAGGTTTAAGCAAAAAAGGCAGTCTCCTTTTCTTTTTTCACCAAAACTTAAAGGACAGACATGATAACCTTCATCATAAATATCAATCAAATTACTGTAGCCTTCTTTTTTGTGGAGTGAATCATCTGCCTGATCTTCAAAAAGAAGGTTCTTGAGCTCTTCATTTTCTCTCTGAAGTTCTTCATTTTCCTGATAAAGTTGATAGGTTATATCCTTAAGTTTATGAAAACGAAGTGAGAGTGCCTCTATCTGTTCCTGAAAATGGGCAAGGGTACTCAAAATTTCCTGGTCCATCAATTACCCTTCCTTTCAAAATCAGTTAATCTCATCATAATCATCCAGATCATCTACATCAACTTCTATATTTTCGGATGTTCCAATATCAACCTCTACTGTATGTTTTACAAGATTGCGGTCAACAATTTTGCCCTCTCCCATCTCTAAATCTACTTTTTCACCTATATTAGGCATTTCTTTTTTTAACCTGCGGTAGGTTGTTGCCTCATACTGAAGACAGCACATTAAACGACCACATAACCCTGATATTTTGGAAGGGTTTAAAGAAAGATCCTGTTTTTTCGCCATCTTTATAGAGATCGGCTGAAAATCTCTTAAAAAAGTGGCACAACAGATCGGTAAACCACATGGGCCAAGACCACCAAGCATTTTCGCTTCATCTCTTACACCTATCTGCCTAAGCTCTATACGCGTCTTGAATACTGAAGCTAAATCCTTAACGAGTTCTCTAAAGTCAACTCTCCCATCTGCAGTAAAATAAAAGATGATTTTGTTATGATCAAAAGTATATTCTACATCTATTAGTTTCATCGGCAGTCCATGTTTTTCTATTTTATCTATACAGATATCAAAAGCTTCTTCTTCCAGCTTCTGATTTTTTTCATGTTTTTCCCTATCTCTAAGTGTTGCTTTCCTAATTACATCTTTAAGTGGTGAAACTATCTCATCTTCTGTAACTTCTTTTTTACCAACAACTATTTCTGCATATTCTATACCCCGGGCAGTTTCGACTATTACATTATCTCCAGTTTTTATCTCTAAATCACCAGGATCAAAGTAATAGATCTTACCGGCTTTTTTAAAACTAACTCCAACTACCGTATTCATTTATTTTTACACCTCAATTATTATCTATTATTGATCAGGCTGGCGCAGTTTGAAAAATAAAACTTCCAGACTTAAATTTGCTCTTACATTTTCTTTAATATATCTTTCTGATCTCTCAATTAAATCTAATTTTTAGATAATACTATCTAAAGTCATTAAAGCTGCATTTTGTTCTAAATGCTCTATATAATCTTTATTTTTTACTGTTTCCAGATAATCCTGTTTAATCATCATTATATCGCGATACCAGTCTGATAGCAAATCAAAACAGGGAAAGTCAGACTTCAATAATTCTGTTAATTTTCCTGTAATTTTAAATATATCTATTGTATTTTTAGAATTTATATCTGAAAGAAAATCATAGATTGTTTTCCGGTTTT
>JAXKWB010000188.1:0-7520 GCA_036172385.1 Halanaerobiales bacterium
CAGCAATTGCTGCCAGAGTTTCTTCTTTAATAGCATCAATTGAGGCAAACCACTGATCTGTAGCTCTAAAAATCAAATTATTTTTACAGCGCCAGCAGTGAGGATAACGGTGATCAATAAAGTCAAGATTGAGTAACAAATTTTTCTCTTTTAATTTATCAGTTACCATGATATTTGCTTCATCATAATGTTTACCAGCAAAATCTCCAGCTTCTTCGGTAAAGTACCCCTGATTATCCATTGGTGCATAAACTTCTAAGTCATATTCCTGACCAACAATAAAGTCATCATGTCCATGTCCAGGAGCGGTATGGACACAGCCTGATCCCTCTTCTAGAGTCACATGGTCTCCCAAAATTAAAAGAGATTCTCTATCAAAAAATGGATGTTTAGCTCTTTTATTTTCAAGTTCTCTGCCGCTGAACTCTTCACTGATAATTTCATAATCTTCAATTCCAGATTTAGACATCACTGAATCCACAAGCTGTCTGGCCATTACTAACTTTTCACCTTCAGCTTCTACAACAACATAAGGATATTCTGGATGAAAAGCAATAGCCATATTAGAAGGAATAGTCCAGGGAGTAGTTGTCCAGATAACAATGTAGCTATCTTCACTGCTCAAGTTAACTCCCCCAACTTCAACTTCGTCAATCATTGGAAATTTAACCAAAATAGAAGGAGCTCTGTCTTCACCATATTCAACTTCTGCTTCCGCAAGAGCTGTTTCACAATGCGGACACCAGTGAACAGGTTTTTTCCCGCGGTAGAACAGGTCTTTTTTAGCCATTTCTCCAAACACTTCTATCTGTTTAACTTCATATTCTTTATTCAAAGTTAGATAAGGATTATCCCATTCTCCCCAGACACCAAGCCGTTTAAACTGCTCCCGCTGACGGTCAATATATTTTAGAGCATAATCAGTACATTTTTCCCTCAGTTCAGAAATAGAAAGATCAGCTCTTTCCTGATCACTCATCTGACTGGTTACCTGGTGTTCAATTGGTAAACCATGGGTATCCCATCCCGGTACATAGGGAGAATAATATCCTTTTAATGTTGCAAATCTGGTCACAAAATCTTTCAAAATCTTATTTAAGGCATGACCAATATGGATATCTCCATTAGCATAGGGAGGTCCATCATGTAAGATAAATGACTTTTGACCCTCTCTATTCTCTACTGCTTTTTCGTAAATTTCTTTTTCCTGCCATAACTTCTGAAAATCAATTTCGCGTTCACTTAGATTTGCCCGCATGGGAAAATCTGTATCAGGTAAATTAATTGTCTCTTTATAACTCATTTACTTTAATAACCTCCTGTAAAAATATATTAAAAATAAAAAAAGCCTCTGTCCTGTAAGGGACGAGAGACCGCGGTACCACCCTAATTAAAATCAGTAAATAATATTTGAAATAAATTCAAAATCACTAATTTTATCTTAGCAATCTTTAACGCAGAAATACGGGTATACTACTCAATTCATATACCGACTCCAGGGTGATCTTCTCAATTTTTTGTTTCCCGGCTTCCACCAAACCCGGTTCGCTGAAAACTATTAAAAATTGATACTTTCCCTTTCAAAATCACTTTATTATATAACATTTTTTACAATTATAAACTATCATTAAAAATAAGTCAAGTTCTACCCTCGATATTGTCTGTTAAATAACTAGTATTGCTGATAAAAATTTTACCTATTTTCTTCATAATCACTACTAACTTCAATTTCACTTTCTTGTACTAAATCAGAGTCATCAAAATCGCCTCTTAAAGATTCTTCATTTTCTTCATTTAACATCTCCAGATGACTTTCCAGTAAAGTTTGAAAACGAATTTTAAAGAAATTTCTCTGTTCCCGCAACTGCTCAAGTTTTCTTTTTTCTGATGCTACCTGGTTTCGGGCATTTTCTTTAATTTCTTCTGCCTTCATCCTTGCTTCTTTTTTAATCATTCGTGCCTCATTATCAGCCTGCTCAATTCTTTCGGAGACAGTTCCCTGAATTGAGTCAAGAGTGCTCTGAAGTTTATCTTCCATATCTTCATAATTTTCTATTTTTTCTTTAAGTTCCTGGTTCTCTTCCTGCAGATTATTTAAATCCTTAAGTAAACGCTCATAGGCAACTCCTACATCATCTAAAAATTCATCAACCTGAGTTGTATTATAGCCAAAAGTTGATTTTTTAAATTCCTTATTATATATATCAAGTGGGTTTAATTTCAAAATATCCCTCCTTTACAACTAAGTCAATCTTTTTAAAGTTAACTTAATTCTTCCTTTATTTGAAATACCTCTTTTTGCTTCTACTTTAACCCTACCTCTACCTCTAACAGAAATCAAATCGCCAATCTCTACTTCTGCTGCCGGGTCTGATTCGATTTTCCAGTTCAATTTAACCTTCCCATTCTCTATATCTCTGGACATTTTACTACGGGAATCTCCAAACCCAGAACTGGCAACTGAATCCAGTCTCATAGAAGCAACGGTGGTCAATATTTCTTTTTCATGCTGTACAGGTTTTACTATTTCAGATTCCGTAATTTCTTTAACCTCAACAGGAACCTGATGTACCTTATCCAATTTTAATTCAATAATATCCTCAATTTCGGCTGCTACAACAATCTGAGCAAAATCTGAATGCACAAGAATATCTCCAATCACTTTTCTCTGCAGTCCCAGACCCATCAAAGCACCTAAAAAATCACGATGGCTTAATTTTTGGAAAGTAAAATTTCCATTAAGCTGATAAATTTTAATCTGTTTTTCTACTAAATCCGGGAAAAGATATTCAGGAAAAATGACCAGCCTCTTTCTTTCAGCCTGGGGATAACCGCCTTCTTTTTTGAAATTGATATCTGCAATCTGCTCAATTAACGGTATCGCTATTTCTATCTGGTAGGGATTCAAAAAATCTGTAGCCTGAGTTTTGTGATACTTTAAAACCTGCTCACACTTATCTAAAACATGTGAACCCAGCCTTCTATCCTCTTCTCTGTGTAAATGATTTAACAATTTATCTTGATCAAACATAGATTCCCACCTTTATATTACCAGAGTAATTAAAATATCTCTAATGAAACCATGAATAATCTGTAAAGCAAAAATTGCGATTAATGGCGAAATATCAATACCAAGTATGCCGCCACTGGGGAGCAACTCTCTAATTGGACCCAGAATTGGCTCAGTAGCATCATAAATAAATTTAATTACTTTTTGCCAGCGCATATCACTGGGGTTTGGCTGCACCCAGGAAATAATTACCCGACCAATAATCAATAAATTTAAAATCTCAAAAACTGCACTTACTATTCTTACTAATATCAACATTGTTTTGCCTCCAAAATTAGTATTCTCTTTCTCCAAATATTGCTGTACCAACCCTGACTATAGTTGCACCTTCTTCGACAGCAATTTGATAGTCATTTGTCATCCCCATTGACAGCTCTTTTAATTGAGTAACATCGCGTGAAAGCTGATCAAATAATTTTTTCATATCTTTAAAATATGAACGAAGTTTTTCTGTGTCATCTAAATAGGGCAGGACAGTCATTAAGCCTTCCACTTTTAAATACTCTAAATTAATTATTTTCCTTAAAAAAACCTCTGCCCGGTCAGGAGTTATTCCAAATTTATTTTCATCTCCGGCAATATTAATCTCAATTAGTACCCGGATTTTTCTCTCGTTTTTTTTGGCTCTTTTATTTACTTCCCTGGCAAGTCTTAAGCTGTCAACAGACTCAATCATCCTACAATTTTCCATCCTCATAAGATATTTTACTTTATTTCTCTGTAAATGTCCAATAAAATGCCAGTCAAGCTTAATATTATCAGACAGCAGTTTATCATTTTTTTCTTCTAATTCCTGAACTCTATTTTCACCAAAAAATTTAACTCCTGCTTCATTTAAAATTTTTATTGAGCCAGCCTTTTGATTTTTACTTACAGCAAGCAGCTTTACTTGAGTATGATCTCTATCAGCAGCTGCTGCCGCTTTTTTTATATTTTCCTTAACTTTATTTAAATTAGAAATTAGTTTATCTTTCTGCATAAACCTAAACCTCCCTGCCGTAATCAAAATCTTCAGGATTTGTAATTATTTCTTCCCCAATTTCTAAACCGCTCACTATTACATATTCATCATTTCCATTTAAAATTACAACTTCCTGAAACTTATATTTATTATACCCACTAACCTTAAGAACACCCTGACCAGAGGGTTGACTAAATACTGCTTTGCGTGGTATTTTAATACCTCGATAAATATTTTTGATAATATTTGCTTCTATTCTTCTTCTATTAATCCAGCGAGGAATAAATTGATCTAACTCAATCAAGAAAAAAGTATTTTCCAGATTGGAACGAATATCAAAAATTCTGGCTTTAAAAAGTTCTTCTGAATTTTTCTGTGCTATAAATATCACTTCATTACTTCTAAATCTATCAACCTGCGATTTCGGAACCTGCACTATTAAAAAAAGTTTAAAGTTATTAATTATTCTATATAGTGTCTCTCCTTTTTCAATTCTATCCCCAGAAAGAAGATGTTCATAGTTCCCTGTTAACTCCTCAAATTTACTATATTGAATATTATTTAAGTTATCAATATTTACTTCCTCTTCTAAACCATCTACAGCAAAACTAATTATTCCTGCATTCTTATTAAATATTTTCTGCTGCCTCGCCGGAGACTTAATTACCGCCAGTTTTCTACCTGAAGCAAGTCTATCTCCCTCACCAACCAAAAGTTCTACTCGCCCTGAAATTGGCGCCCTGATAACTTTTTCATCTCTAACAATCAGTGCATCTGTCCAGAAACCATCAATAACTTCTCCCTGAGCAGCCAAGATAGTTTCATATCTTGCTGCCCCAAAAAATTGAATTCCTATTATAAAAACAACTAGTAAAATAAATATTATAACAAAAGGTTTAAAATTTGTAGCATTATTTTTTGCCATCAGCATCACCTTAACAGAAAGGGATAATCTAAATCCTGATGTAATTACATCAGGATTTCATTGTTATTATCCTTTTTTATTTCTTAAAAAAGCCGGTATATCAAGATCATCACCAGAAAAACTTTCCATTTCAAAATCTTCTTCCGGCATCTCTTCATCTTTAGTATTCTTAATTTCTTTTTTAGGAGTTCCCGCATCAAAGCCGGTAGCAATCACAGTAACTTTAACTTCACTTTCTAATTCTTCATCAATTACAGCTCCTAAAATAATATTTGCATCCGGATCAGCAACCTCCTGAATAACTCTTGCAGCTTCATTTGCTTCATGAATCCCCAGATCCAGACCTCCTGTAATATTTAATAATACACCTCTTGCTCCATCAATAGAGGCCTCTAATAATGGAGAAGCAATAGCAAGTTTTGCAGCATCAGTTGCTCGATTATCTCCATCAGCTCTGCCAATTCCCATAAGCGCCGAACCAGCGTCAGTCATAATTGTTTTTACATCAGCAAAGTCAAGGTTAATAATACCCGTAATTGTAATTAAATCAGAAATACCCTGTACACCCTGCCTTAATACATTATCCGCAATTTTAAAGGCATCCATTAAACTTGTCTGTTTTTCAGCCACTTCCAATAAACGGTCATTAGGAATTACAATTAAAGTATCTACTTTATTTTTTAGCTCTTCTATCCCCGAAATAGCATTACTCATTCTTTTTTTGCCCTCTACTGTCAGCGGCTTAGTAACAACTCCAACAGTCAGTGCTCCCAATTTTTTTGCTGCCTCCGCAACTACAGGAGCGGCTCCAGTACCTGTTCCACCACCCATACCAGCAGTGATAAATACCATATCTGCACCATCTATAGCCTGTGCAATTTCTTCTCTATTTTCTTCAGCAGCTTCAAAACCAATCTCTGGATCTGAACCCGCTCCCAGACCTCTGGTTATTTTTTCTCCAATTCTTATTGTTACTCCTGCATTAGAAGCCATTAAAGCCTGTGCATCTGTATTAATTGCAATGAATTCAACTCCATCTAAACCTTCTTCAATCATTCTATTGACGGCATTATTGCCGCCCCCACCTACACCAACAACTTTTATATTTGCAAATTGTTCAATTTCTGTTCCAATATCAAACACTAATATTCCCTCCCCGTTAAGGATAATATGTAAGCTTATCTAAATAATTTCTGGTTTTAGAAAAACTCACTAAACCAGGTTTTTAGTTTTGTAAAAAACCCACTTACAATTTCTTTGCTATTATTACTATTATTACTGCTCAGGTTACTATTCCTGGCGTCTCCATTTTCCAGAGCAAACTCAATCAAACCTACAGCTGTAGAAAAAATTGCCCGTGGGATAGTATCCCCCTTTTTTATATATACGGGATTATCAATAACATTTGACAGCCCACTAACATAGTCAGGTTCTCCTATTCGAACTGGTAATTCTGAAATATCAGAAGCAAGTTTTTCGGACCCCTCCAGTAAAGAGGCTCCTCCGGTCAAAATCATACCAGCAGGTGTCAGATCAGCAGTTCCAGCACTATCCAGCTCCTTTTTGACAAGTGAAAATACCTCGCTCATTCGCGGTTCAATCACCTGACAGAGCATTTTGCGAGAAAGTTTCTTTCTTTCCTTTCCACTAGCAGCCAGAACTTCAATTTTATCACTTTCATCAATTTCTGCTGGCAAAACTGAACCATGCATTATCTTGATTTTTTCAGCTTCAGAAACAGGAGTTCTTAAACCTACTGCGATATCATTGCTGACATGATTACCTCCAACAGGAATCACTGCAGTATGTGCTATACTACCTTCATGAAAAACAATGACATCAGTTGTTCCACCACCAATATCTACTAAAACAGCTCCTAACTCTTTTTCATCATCAGATAAAACAGCCTGGCTGGAAGCCAGCGGTTCTAAAACTACCTCATCAACACTTAAACCAGCTCTTAAAACACTTTTTACCAGATTCTGAATTGAGGTTGATGCCCCTTTGATAATATGAGTTTCCACCTCAAGCCGAACTCCAGACATACCCAGAGGGTCCTGAATTCCGGGACTGCCGTCCACAATAAATTCTCTGGGAAGAACATGTAAAATATCTTCCTCAGCTGACACAGGAATTATTCGCGCTGCATCAATAACTCTTTTTATATCACTCTCTTTAATTTCTTTTTCGTCTCCAGTAACTGCAACAACTCCATGACTGTTGATAGACTTAATATGTGAACCAGCAATTCCAACATATGCAGAATCTACCTTCTGTCCGGCCATTCTTTCTGCTTTCTGAACAGCACTTTTTATTGCATGGCTGGTTTTATCTATATCCACTACAATTCCTTTGCGGAGGCCGTTAGATGGAGCTAAACCTATTCCAATAATCTCAATATTATTATCTCCATTAATTTCTGCTATTAATGCACATATCTTAGTGGTACCAATATCAAGTCCAGTAACTATCTTTCTTCTTTTCACAACAGTCTACCTCCTTTCTTATCTAAACATTTCTTTATTTATCTTCATTTAATAAATAAGGCTCAATTAAAATAATTC
>JAXKWB010000189.1:0-5004 GCA_036172385.1 Halanaerobiales bacterium
TTATTTAACTCTGGATCAAATTGAAAAGTACATAAAAGAAAATAATCTTTACAGGTGATTAAATGTATTTAAAAAAAGAGGAATTAAATTCTGATCTTGATTTAGAAAAAATAAAAAAAATATTAGGTGGAGAAAGATATCAGCATACATTATCTGTACTTAGAGCGGCCTTAAAGATTGCAAAAAAACAAAATATTAACCTCAAAAAAGTAGAAACAGCTGCTTTATTACACGATATCGCAAAAAGTAAAAATAATACAGAATTAAATAATATTGTTAAAAATTCAAAATGGGAGCCGGATCAGCTGGAGTTGGCGATTACTCCCGTGCTGCATGCACCTGCAGGAGCAGTGATGGCAGAAAATATTTTTGGAATAACTGATCCGGAAATTTTAGAAGCAATTCACTTCCATACTCTGGGCCATCCTCAAATGGGAAAAACAGCCCGGGTTATTTATGCAGCAGATTTTATTTCTGAAGACAGAGAATTTGACGGCTTAGATGAAATTAGAATTGAAATCGAAAGAGATTTTGAATCAGGATTATATTTAATTACATCTCATATTATTAAATATCAACTTGAACAGGATAATATGATCCATCCTTATTCAAATTCTTTCCGAAATAAATTATTAAGAGAAGTGATTAATAAATGTTAGAAAAATTAACTGACTGGAAATATATAGCTTTAATTATATTCCTGGTGATTATTGGGATTGCTATTCCATTTTTGTGGAATGATGAATTAAGCCAAATTTCTTCCCGTGGACCTTTTAAAGATAACAAAGTCAATATTCTGGCTGTAGGGTATGATTCAAATATCAATGGACCTTCTCGTGCAGATACCATTATTTTAATTAGCTTGAATGTGGAAAGTAATAAGGCAGGACTTATTTTTCTGCCCCGTGATACTTATATAAATTCTGATAAAAGAAAATTTACTAAATTGAATTCTTCTCATGTCTATGGTGGAATTGAGTTAACCCAGAAAACAGTAGAAGAAATGCTGAAAATTGATATTGATTATTATCTAGAAACAGATTTTACCGGTTTTGAAAAGATAATTGATCGATTGGGTGGTATAAATATTAAGGTTTCTGAGCATTTGTATTATGTTGATAAAGCAGGTGGGCTTTATATAAATATTCCTGCAGGTCAGCAGACTTTAAATGGAAAAGAAGCTCTGCAGTATGTTCGTTATCGTGATATAAGGGGAGATATCGGTAGAATCGAAAGACAGCAAAAGTTTATTAATGCTGTTTTAGCAAAGGTGCTTTCTCCCTCTATTATCCCTAAAATACCCGGGGTTATCAAAGAAGTAAATGAAGCAGTTAATACTAATATTCCATTTCAGGATATTACACCATTTTTAAATACAGCCAAGGAAATTAATTTAAACCAGATTGAATCTAAAATGCTGCCCGGAAGACCTGAATATATTGATGGAATCAGTTACTGGGTCCCAAATCTTAAGCAAGCAGAGATAATGGTTGATAATCTAGTCAGGAATAAATCGTATATTAAAAACAAGAAATATCAGTTAACAGTTTTAAATGGTGTCGGCGAATCTGGGGCTGCTTCGATGACAGCAGATTTATTAAAGCAGTATGGTTTTCAGATTGCTGAGATAGGAAATGCTGATCGTTATAATTATCAAAGTTCCATTATTAAGTATTATACGCGAAAAGACAGGGAGACAGCCTCACAGATTGCAGAGCTGCTGGGTGGTCAGACCGAATTTATTGAAGAGGCTGAGGAAGATTCAGCTAAAAATATAGAAATTATAGTTGGTGCAGGCTATGATAAGTCTGTATAAGGAGGAGTTTATTAATGTCAGATTTAAGTATTAAAGATATAGCTTTACTGGCTGCTGATGCAGCTGATGATAAAAAAGCAGAGGATATAGATATTTTAAATGTTCAGGGTTTAACAGTGATTGCAGATTATTTTGTACTCTGCAGTGCTAATTCCGATCAGCAGGTTAGAGCTGTGGCAAGATCTATTGATGAAAAACTTTCTGAAATAGGTATTGAACCCAAAAAAATTGCTGGTATGGATGATGCCAGATGGGTACTTCTGGATTATGCTGATGTAATTGTTCATGTATTCCATAAAAGAGAAAGAGAATATTATGATCTGGAAAGACTCTGGTCAGATGCAGAAAAAATTCTACGTCAGGAAGCTAAAGAAGAGAAGTAATCTAGCCTGAGTGTGAAAAGGTATACTACTTTGTTTTTATTTTAACAATATAGATAAAATTTTTGAATAAATGAGGAGAGTGAAGATCTTTGCAGGACTATTATCCATTTCAAGAAGTAGAGAAAAAGTGGCTTAAAAATTGGGAAGTCTCAAACTTACATAAAACTGGAGATGACCCGGATAAGGAAAATTATTATGTTTTAGAAATGTTTCCTTATCCATCCGGTAATTTGCATATGGGGCATGTAAGGGTGTATTCTATTGGAGATGTCATTGCCCGCTATAAAAGAATGAACGGTTATAATGTTTTACATCCGATGGGCTGGGACGCTTTTGGACTGCCTGCGGAAAATGCAGCTATCAAGCATGGAAATATCCACCCTAAAGAATGGACCTGGGATAATATTGCCCATATGAAAGAACAGATGAAGGCAATGGGTTTAAGCTATGACTGGGATCGGGAAGTAACTACAGCAGCGGAGGATTATTATAAGTGGACTCAGTGGTTTTTTACCCAAATGTTTAATGATGATTTAGCATATAAAAAAGAATCCACTGTTAACTGGTGTCCCAGCTGTGAGACAGTGCTGGCCAATGAACAGGTAGTAAATGACGCCTGTGAACGCTGCGGAACTGAGGTTGATCACCGGGATCTTGAACAGTGGTTCTTAAAAATAACTGATTATGCAGAAAGACTCTTAGATGATCATCAGCTTTTAGAAGGCTGGCCGGAAAAAGTAAAAACTATGCAGAAAAATTGGATTGGCCGCAGTGAGGGTACCAGAGTTAATTTTGAGCTGCCCAAACTAAATAAGGAATTAGAGGTCTTTACAACCAGACCTGATACTTTATATGGAGCAACCTATATGGTTCTGGCACCTGAGCATCCGTATGTCTCAGAATTAACAGCCGGCACTGAAAAAGAAGAAGAGGTTCAGGAATTTGTTAAAAAAGTAAAGAAGCAGAAAGAACAGGAAAGAACTTCTGCAGAAACTGAAAAGCTGGGCATGTTCACCGGAGCTTATGCTGTTAATCCGGTTAATGATGAAAAAATACCTGTTTATATAGCCAATTATGTTCTAATGGGATATGGGACAGGAGCAATTATGGCAGTTCCAGCTCATGACCAGCGTGACTTTGACTTTGCCCGTAAATATAACATAGATGTTAAAGCTGTCATCCAGCCTGATAATCGTAAAGAAGAATTAGTTGGTTCAGAAATGGAAGAGGCATATGCTGGAGAGGGACAGCTAATTAATTCTGGTAAATACAATGGTTTAAGTGTCGAAGAAGCTTTTGATAAAATGGCTGAAGACTTTTCTGAAGCAGGTTTTGCCAGAGTAGAAACTAATTATCGACTGCGTGACTGGTTAATTTCACGTCAGCGTTACTGGGGAGCTCCAATTCCGATTGTTTATTGTGAGGACTGTGGAACTGTAGCAGTTCCTGAGGAAGAACTACCGGTTGAGCTGCCACATAATGTTGAGTTTTCTCCAACTGGAGAGTCACCATTAAAAAAAGTAGACAGTTTTGTTAATACTACCTGTCCTGAGTGCGGGGGTCCGGCTAAAAGAGAAACTGATACTATGGATACTTTTGTTGATTCTTCCTGGTATTTTATGCGTTATGCAGATCCTAAAAATGGAGAAATGCCATTTACAAAAGAAAATTTAGATAGGTGGTTCCCTGTTGATCAATATATCGGTGGAATTGAGCATGCTATCCTGCATCTGCTGTATGCTCGTTTCTTTACCAAGGTGGTTCACGATATGGATCTAACAGAACATGTTGAGCCTTTTACTAACTGGCTGGCTCAGGGAATGGTGCTTAAAGATGGAGCCAAGATGTCCAAATCAAAGGGGAATGTAGTTGATCCTAAAGATATTTTAGATGAATACGGTGCAGATACAGCCCGTTTATTTATTCTTTTTGCTTCTCCACCGGAAAAAGACTTAGAGTGGAGTGATAAAGGAGTGGAAGGGGCTGACCGTTTCTTAAATCGTGTCTGGCGCTTCGTGACAGAAAATCTTGAATTAGTTAAAAATGGGAAAACAGAAGTTGATGCCAGCAGCCTCGATAAAGAGGCTAAAACTCTTTATCGGACGATGCATGCCAGCATTAAAAAAGTAAGCGAAGATGTTGGAGAAAGATTGAACTTTAACACAGCAATCAGTGCAATCATGGAATTAACAAATGAAGTTTATTCTTACTTAAATGAACGCAGTGCTGAAGCTACAAATACTGCTTTAATTAAGGTAGTTGCAGAAAATATTATTCTTTTACTGGCACCATTTGCTCCCTTTATTACGGAAGAACTCTGGCAGCAGCTTGGACATCAAGAAAATGTTCATGCAGCTCAGTGGCCGGAATATAAAGAGGAAGCTCTTAAAAAGGATGAAATCACAATTGTTATCCAGGTTAATGGTAAAGTAAGAGATAAGATTAATATTGCTGCAGATGCTTCTGAAGCAGAAGTAAAAGCTCAGGCTATGGAAGCAGAAAATATTCAGTCCTACCTTGAGGATGGAAATTTAGTTAAAACAATATATATTCCAAAAAAATTAGTAAACCTGGTAATTCAGTAAAATGTACAGCTACCGGTTACTGCTCGATTTATGTCGAAACAAGTCGAAAATATAAAAATAACTAATTAACTCCTGAGATCTGCTAGTAATTTAGATCTCAGGAGTTTTTTAGTAATAATAATTTTTAAACTTGAGAAATTAACTACTAATTAATAAAATTTGTTGACTTTGAAAATCGTTTTCAGTATAATAAAGTTAGGATAAAAGAAATTATAATAAT
>JAXKWB010000190.1:0-12006 GCA_036172385.1 Halanaerobiales bacterium
ACGAAAAGCTTAAATTTAAAAGCGGTAAGTTTACTCATGCTGATCTCAGCAACTATACATTTAAATATTTAAAAAATAAAGAAATTGGACTAATTGAAGCCGGAGAAGTAACTGATTATCTGCTTGACCTCTTAGGAGGGGAATATAAAGCTTTATATATTGACGAATTTCAGGACACCAGTGTTCTGCAGTGGAAAATTTTGCAGCCTTTAATTAAAGGAGCAGAGGATTTTATTGCTGTTGGTGATGAAAAACAGTCAATTTACGGCTGGCGTGGGGGAGAAAAAAATCTTTTTGCATCTTTAGCAGAGATTATTGATGCCGAAAGTGAACGTCTGGAGCGCTGTTACCGCAGTGATCAGAATATAATAAATTTGCTCAATGATTTCTTTTCTGGGGCAGAAGTTGACTGGGAATATCATTCGGTGGAGGCTAATTCAAAAGAGGAAGGCCTGACCAATATAATTTATGGAGGTAATTCTGCCTATTATAATACTGAGACCAAAAAATTTGCTGGACTGGCAGAGAAAAAACAGAATGAGATTGAAGATTTAAATACGCAGATTAAAGGCAATTTGCCTGCTGAAATAGCAGCTGATATTAAAAAAAGATATGCATCTGATTTTGGCCAGGTGAGTGTGCTGGCCCGAACGGCAAAAGAACTGAACCTAATTGCAGAAAGTCTGGAAGAGGAAGAGGTTCCCTATATTTTAGAAAACAGGAATTCACTTTTAGATGCTCCTCTGCCAGCTGCCTTGTTTAATTTTCTTTATTTTGCAGCTTATAGAGATTTTTATTCACTGCTCAAATTTCTGCGCAGTGATCTGATTAGATTGAGTCAGCAAAAATTAAAATTGATACTCCAAAATCAGACCGAAATAAGAAAATATTTTAATTCTTCTGAAGCTGAAACTCTTAGCGTTTTCAAAAAAGAAGCAGACTTAAAAAAACTTTTAACTGAAATCAAGAAGGTAATTGAGCTGGATTATCAGGAGCTGATTAATTATCTTTATCAGAAAACAGAAATTATCAGTCTGGCTTCAGAAAACAGTCTTTCCTTAAAAAATATCTACAGTTTTTTTGAAATTTTAAATTCGTTTTCTTCCCTTAAAAGACTGATTAATTATTTAACTGAATATAGAGATAGTGAAGAATTGAAACAGAAAAAAGTGGAAAATAAAGAAGCTGTAACCTTAATGACTATCCACCAGTCTAAGGGCCTTTCACTGCCGGTAGAATATTTCTACTGGAATCCCGGACGCAGGGGAGGTAATGAAGGTGAAGGAATCAACTTTTATCTGGATTTTGATGATAATTATGATAATTTAAATGAGTATCTTTTCATCCAGAACGAATATTTATCAATTTTAGACTGGTTAGACTATGATTTTAAAGAAAAAAATGAGAAAAAAGCAGAGATGGAAGAGATTAATAATCTTTATGTAGCTTTAAGTAGAGCTGAAAATGATCTTCATCTTTATGTAGAAGCTCCCAGAAAAATCAAACCGGGCAGTGATCTGATGTGGTCAGGCAGCAGTTATGACTATTACGAAAAGATGCTTTTAAATGCAGTTGAGGCTGATAATCTGTTGGGGCTGCTGCAGTCTGAGATTAGAGGACAGTCAAGAAAAGTAAAAGCTCAGCTAAAAGCTAGTGATTATAAATTAGCAGAATTAAATAAATATTTAAAGCAGAAAGCGGATTCATTTGCTGGCGGCGAAAATGAAAATAGAAAATATAATTTTTTTCAGAAGCAGGCCAGCGGTTTAAAAATAGCAGCAGCAAAAATTAGAGGTCTGGCTCTCCATTATTATCTGGAAAATATAAAATATGATCAGAAGTCGCAAAAGGAATCTGCTCGTAAACTGCTTAAAAGTAAGTATGGAAATTTGCTGGGGAGAGAAAAAATCGAGTCAGTAATTAAAGAAGCAGATCAATTTATTAGTTCCCATTCTGAAATATTTGCAGAAAAATATCAAGTTTTTAATGAATATCTGCTCAAAGAAAAAACCGGGGAAGGAGAAAAACAATATCGAATTGATAGGCTGTTAGTTGATCAGAAAAATAGAAAAGTTAAGATTATAGATTATAAAAGTGGTAGTTATCGTAATCCTGAACAGCTTAAAAAATACCAGGAATTGTTAGAGAGAGAGCTAGAAGCTGGCTGGGAAATAGAGGCTCAATTTATGGACATTTAAATTTGTAAATTAATTAATATACTTTTTGAGCAGTTTTGACTATAATTATAGAAGTAAAGAAAGGTACTTATATTATTTTTTGATAATTAACTAAAGTAGGAAAGGGTGATTTGATGAAAATTGTTCTTGTCAGACACGGAGAGAGTGAATGGAATTTAGCCAACAGGTTTACAGGCTGGACAGATGTTGATTTAAGTGAACAGGGAGTTAAAGAAGCAGAAGAAGCAGGTAGATTATTGAATGAAGAAGGATTTAAATTTGATCTTGCCTATACTTCCTATTTAAAAAGAGCGACTAAAACCTTAAATATAATATTAGATATTATGGATCTGCACTGGATTCCAGTAATTAAATCCTGGAAATTAAATGAGCGTCACTATGGAGCTTTACAGGGTTTAAATAAAGCTGAAACTGCAGAGAAAGAAGGAGAAGAACAGGTGCATATCTGGCGCCGAAGTTTTGATACTCCACCACCTGAGCTGGATAAAGATGATGAACGTTATCCGGGGCATGAAGAAAAGTATGCTGAGTTAAATGAGTCAGAGCTGCCAACTGCAGAAAGTCTAAAAATGACAATTGATAGAGTTATGCCTTACTGGAAAAATGAAATTGTACCCCAGATGAAAAAAGGGAAGAAAATCATTATCTCAGCTCACGGTAATAGTTTAAGAGCTCTGGTTAAACATCTTGATGGTATTTCAGATGAAGATATTCCTTCTTTAAATATTCCTACAGGAAGGCCTTTAGTTTATGAATTTGATCAGGAGATGAATGTTAAAGACAAGTATTATCTTGGTGATCAGGAGGAAATAGAAAAAGAAATGAAGAAAGTAAAAAATCAGGCAAAAAAATAATTTAATCTAAATTTAATTTTTGCTTAATTATTCTTTAATTTCTCTCTGTTATATTTCTATTGTAAGATAAAACAGTTAAAAGTTTAAATAAAAGCAGAATGAAATTTCCTCCTTAAGATTATATTCTTTCTGGAACTTATCTGCTGGACTGGAGATAAGAATCAAGACTGGTTAACTGTTTTATTTGATTAAACTAAATGAAGGAAGGTGTTAATCATGAAAGTAAAAAATAATCTTTTTAAAAAGGTTTTATTTGCTTTAATTGTAATTTCTTTGCTAGCTTCTGTATCACCTGCTGTAGTTGCTCAAAATCAGAACTCACAAAAAATCTATATGTCAAATCATTTTGCTGATATAGCTGAAAAAGCAAATGATGGTGTAGTTAAGGTCACGTCTACAATTAAGATTTCTGGAAGCCAGCAGCTGCCAGAAATGTTTAATGATCCCTATTTTAGATTTTTCTTTGGTGATCGTTTTCAGGGACCGGAACAGCTGCCGCGTGAAAGAAAAGGATTTGGCTCAGGTTTTATAGTGTCTAAAGATGGATATATTGTAACTAATCAGCATGTAATTGATGGTGCTGACCAAATTGAAGTTTCTATCAATGGAATAAAAGAACCAGTTAAAGCAGAAGTAGCCTGGTCAGATTTTAGTCTTGATCTGGCAGTTTTAAAGGTAAATACCGAAAATATGAATCAGGAACTAACTCCTTTAAAGATGGGTGATTCCAGCAAATTAAGACCTGGGGAATGGGCAATTGCTATTGGTAATCCTCTTGGCTTTGAACACACAGTGACAGTTGGTGTAATCAGTGCTACAGGTCGTCCAATACAGATCCCAACCGATAATCGTCAGGTAAGAACTTATCAAAACTTAATTCAGCTTGATGCTGCTATTAATCCAGGCAATAGTGGTGGCCCACTGCTCAATATTCAAGGTAATGTGATTGGTATTAACACTGCTGTTTCTCAAGTAGGACAGGGAATTGGTTTTGCAATTCCGATCAATGAAATTAAAGGCATTGTTAGCGAACTTCAAAAGACAGGTGAAGTTACCAGACCATGGCTGGGAATTGTCTTCAGTGAAATTACTAAAGAAGTTCAAGAATATTTCTCCTTAGATAATCAAAATGGTGTTGTAGTTATAGAGGTATATAAGGGTAGTCCTGCTGATAAGGCCGGCTTAAAAGCTTATGATATAATCAAAGAAATTGACCAAAAACAGATAAAATCAACTTCTGATGTTAGTGAGATAATTAAAAATAAAGAAGTAGGCGATAAGATTATGTTTAAGGTTATTAGAAATGGACAGAGCAAGATTATATTCGGACGTATTGGTGAGAAACCTGATAAAATTAGACAGTAAAGTTTTTAATGAAAATCCGGGCTTCAACAGCCCGGCTTTTCTATTATAAAAACATTCTAAAATATTCCAAATCCTTAAATTGTTGTGAACTTAATTTTAATGGTTTAATTTTAGCCTAATAATTGATATAATAAGAGGGGTGAGTAAAATTGGACAAACAAATATTATTGATCGAAGATGATTCTCAAATTGCGAGATTTGTGGAATTAGAACTTGAACATGAGGGTTATCAGGTTGATAAATATGATAATGGTTATGATGGAATTAATGCTTTAAAAGAAAAAGAGTTTGATTTATTATTATTAGATATTATGCTGCCTGGTTTGAACGGAATCGAAATTTGCAGTAGAGTCAGAGAATTTTCGGATATTCCCATAATTATGCTAACTGCAAAATCCGATCTGGAAGATAAGGTAACAGGTCTGGATACAGGTGCAGATGATTATCTAACCAAACCCTTTGAAATAGAAGAGCTGCTGGCCAGGATAAGAGCTCATTTAAGAAGAGATGAGGGAAATGTAGAATCAGATAATATCTTAGAAACTGCTGATGTTGAGGTTAATCTGGATGCTCATATTGTTAAACGGGCTGATGAAGAGATTGAATTAACTAAAAAAGAGTATGATCTTTTAGTTTATTTAATTCGAAATGAGGGGATTGTTGTCAGTAGAGATAAATTATTGAATAATGTCTGGGGCTATGATTATACTGGAGAAACAAATATTGTTGATGTTTATATTCGTTATTTACGAAGTAAAATAGATGATCCTTACGAACAAAAATTAATACATACAGTGCGTGGTGTGGGTTATGTATTGAGGTCAGATAAGCATGTTTGATTTTGTAAATAAAAAAAGCAAAATTTCCTGGAAGATTACAATTCTTTATGCTTTTATGTTTATGATGCTCATTTTTTTAGTTAATTTATCAATTTATTTTTTCCTTTCTGATTTTATTGATGACAATATTAAAAAAAGTATTAATAATACAATTGAGTTAGTGCTATCGCAAACTTCGGGGATTGGAGATCCAGTTAATTTTTTTGATACAGAACTTTTACAGCAGATAAGCCGCAGTGAAGAAAATATATTTTTTAGAGTGCTCAATAAAGATGGGAAAATACAGGCCCAGTCAAAATATTTACAAGATATGGATATTCCATTCAGTGCAGAAATTGAAGAATTTCGTTCCGGGACAAAGAGGCTTGCTGTTAAAACAATACCAATGAATAATTTTGTTTTTTCTCGCGGCTATCTACAGGTAGTTAGAGATATCACTTTTGAAAAAAACTTTCTTGATTTTTTAATTATAGTTCTAACCATGGCAGCTGGAATCGGAGCTTTGATTTCTGTTTTTTTAGGTTATTTTACTACTAAAAAGATGCTGTTCCCAATTAATAAAATAACAGAAACTGCAAGAGAAATTAGTTCCAGTGATTTAGGCCGCAGACTGGAAGTTAGTGGTCCTGATGATGAATTAAAAAAATTGGCTCTAACATTTAATTCAATGCTTGATCGACTGGAAAAGTCTTTTAAGAGACAGAAGCAGTTTGTATCTGATGCTTCTCATGAATTAAGAACACCAATTTCCGTGATTAAAGGTTATGTTGATCTGCTTGATCGCTGGGGTAAAGAAAAAAAAGATGTTAGAGATGAAGCAATAGAGGCTATAAAAAAAGAAACAGTTAATATGAAACAGCTAATGGAAAATCTACTGCTATTAGCTCGTGGGGATGATAGTGAACTAAAAAGAGAAGAAGAGATGTTTAATTTTAATAATTTGATCGAAGAAATCATTAATGAATTTGAAATAATGGAAAAGGAAGTAAATTTGGAATTTGTAGAAAAAGATGAAATCGATTTTTATGGAGACCAGAATTTATTCAAACAGCTGCTGCGTATTTTTCTGGATAATGCAATTAAATTCACCTCCCGCAAAGGCAGAATTGAGATTAAAATTGAAAAAATCGATTCAGATAACTTTTATTTTTCTATAACAGATAACGGTCCTGGAATCTCCAGTGAGGATTTACCATTTGTTTTTGACCGTTTTTATCAGGCTGATAAATCAAGGACAAGAAAATCCAATAAAGGGTCTGGTCTGGGACTTGCAATTGCAAAACAGATTGTTGATAATTATCAGGGAGATATAGATGTAGAAAGTGAAGCTGGTGTAGGAACAAAATTTATTGTGGTTTTACCTTTAAATAATAGAAAAGACTAATATAACTTTATATAATAGAAGCTTTAAATGGGAGTTGATTTTTTTGACAAATAACAAAAATGAGGAGAAAAAAACACTTTTTTTATTAGATGGACACAGTTTAACTCATCGTGCATTTTATGCTTTACCCCTACTTACAAATGACAAGGGGGAATATACTAATGCTGTTTTTGGTTTTGTACGGATGCTTTTTAGTTTAACAGAAGAATGGAATCCGGACCGGATGATTATTACCTTTGATAAAAAAGCACCTACTTTTAGACACGAAGAATATGAAGATTACAAAGGTACCCGCAAAAAAATGCCGGAAGAACTGGTGCCGCAGATACCGCTGCTGCAGCAGACAATAGAAAAGTTAAAGATTCCGATGTTGGCCAAAGAGGGATATGAGGCTGATGACTTACTGGGAACTCTTTCTAAAGAAGCAGCTGAAGAGGGATATAAAGTCTATATTGTTACCGGAGATAGAGATGCTCTACAGCTGGTTTCAGAAAATGTAAATGTTCTGTACACTCGCAAGGGAATTTCTGACTTAGTAAAATTCGATCTGGATAAAGTTATGGAAAAATATGAACTTCCACCAGAAAAATTAATAGACCGCAAAGGGTTAATGGGTGATAGTTCTGATAATATTCCTGGAGTACCCGGCATTGGTAAAAAGACTGCTCTTAAACTATTAAAACAATTTGGATCAATGGAAGAAATCCTGGCCAATATAGATCAGGTTTCGGGAAAAAAGAGGAAAGAAAATCTGCATAAGTATTCTGAACAGGCCCGGATGAGCTATCGACTTGGTAAAATCAAAAGAGATGTACCAGTAGATATTGATTTTGATCAGTGCCGACTGGATCTTTATGATGATCAGGAAGCTGCAGAACAATTTAAAAAACTTGGTTTCACTTCTTTACTTGACCGTTTTGATTTTAAAGAAGAAGCCAATTTTGAGGATCTTAAAATTAAAAATTTAAAAGACGAAGATCTGGATGGTTTTAAAGAAAAATCTTTAAAAGCTGGCGAAATTGCTGTGGCTTTAAAATTAAGAAAAGACAGTAAGGCAATTGATGGTAAGATAGAAGAATTTCTATTTGCTTTAGAAGATGAAGAAAAAATATATTACTATCAGCCAGCAGCAGAAATAGACTCAACTATTAAAGATATTCTCGAATCAGAAAAGATTGCAAAATTAATGCCCGAGGCAAAAAATGCTTCTCTGGCTTTGTTAAGACATAAAATAGAGGTTTTAAATATTAGTTTTGTACCCCTGCTTGCTTTTTATTTACTCCAACCCTCATCTTCATTACCGGAAGTAGAAGAAGTTTTCAGCCGCGAACTGACTTTAACTTTCGAAGCGCTGGAGGAAGAAAATAAACCTGCAGTAAAAATCTCTAAAATTTTTCAATTAAGAGAAAAACTAATTTCTAAACTAGAAAAAGATAATCTACTCAAATTGTATCAGGAAATAGAACTGCCTTTAATTAAAGTTTTAGCCCGGATGGAGTTTAATGGAGTTAAAGTTGATAAAGACTGGCTTGCTTCTTTATCAGAAAAACTGGGGAAAAGACTTGATATAATTACTAAAAAAGCTCATCAACTGGCTGGAGAAGAATTCAATCTGAACTCTCCCAAACAGCTGGGCGAAATCTTATTTGACAAATTAGGACTGCCGGTCATTAAAAGAACTAAGACAGGTTATTCTACAAATGCCAGTGTTTTAGAAAAACTGGATGGTAAACATGAGATTATTCCCTTAATCTCCGAATATAGAGAGTTATCTAAATTAAAGTCAACCTATATTGATTCTTTACCTCCTTTGATCAATGAAGAAACAGGAAAAATTCATACTTCTTTTAATCAAATGGTAACTGCTACAGGACGACTGAGCAGTACCGATCCTAATCTGCAGAATATACCAATTCGAACTGAGGAAGGGCGTGAAATTCGCAAAGCCTTTATTCCTTCAGCTGAGAATATGGTATTACTGGCTGTAGATTATTCTCAGATTGAATTGAGAGTTTTTGCTCACTTAAGTGGGGATAAAAAGTTGAAAGAAGCATTTAATACCGGTGCTGATATTCATACAGAAACAGCAGCTGAGGTTTTTGAAGTAGAACCAGCAGAAGTATCTCCGAATTTACGCCGACATGCAAAGGTCATTAACTTTGGTATTGCTTACGGAATGAGTTCTTATGGCTTAAGTCAGGATCTGGATATTCCAGTTGAAGAAGCCCAGGAATACATTGATAAATATTTTGAACGTTTTTCCGGGGTTAAAGAATATATGGATCAGACTATAGAAAAGGTCAAAGAATGTGGATATGCAGAAACCATGTTTGGCCGCCGCCGTTATATTCCAGAAATCAACAGCAGCAATTATCACCGCCGCTCGTTTGCAGAGAGAACTGCAATTAACACTCCTGTTCAGGGTACAGCGGCTGATATAATGAAAAAATCAATGCTGGATGTCTATGATGCTCTAAAGGAAGCAGATTTTGATTTAAATATTTTGCTTCAAGTTCATGATGAACTGGTATTTGAGGTTAAAAAATCTGATTTAGATCAGGCAGCAGAATTGATCAAAGAAAAGATGGAAAATACAGCTGAATTAGATGTCCCTCTGATAGTCGACCTCCAGATTGGAAAAAACTGGAGAGATAAAGAAGACTATGAGGTGAAAGATAATGCCTGAGCTGCCCGAAGTAGAAACTGTGGTTAAGGGTCTGAGACCTTTAGTTACAGATAAAACTGTGACTGCAGTAGAAATTAGAGAAAAAAATATGATTGCTTATCCTGAAGCTGATATTCAGACTTTTAAGGATTCTTTAATTGGTTCAAAAATTGAAGCAATTAACCGCCGTGGTAAATATATAATTATTGAGCTGAATACAGATAAAAATATGGTTATTCATCTAAGAATGACTGGGAAATTACTGGTAAAAGAGGTTAAGGAATTTAGAGATAAACATACTCATGTTATTTTCAGCCTCAATGATGGTCAGGAAATTCGCTTTAATAATATCCGTAAATTTGGTCGTGTTTATTTAATTGATAAAAACCATCCCGAACAGGCTGGGGGACTTGCTGATCTGGGCCCGGAGCCGTTAAGTGATGAGTTGACTGTACAAGATTTCAAAAAGCTTTTTGAGAAGAGAAGAGCTTTAATGAAATCTTTACTTTTAAATCAACATTTTATTGCCGGGATTGGTAATATTTATGCAGATGAGATTCTTTTTCGCTCTCAAGTCAGACCGGATAGGACTGCGGACAGTTTAACTGAATTAGAAAAAGAAGCAGTTTATCATAATATGCGTGAGATCCTTAATAAAGGTATAATTTATGGAGGAACCAGTTTTAGTGATTATGTTAATGCCTTTGGTGAAAAAGGTTCTTTTCAGGAAGAACTCAAGGTTCATCAGCGAGAAGGGGAGAAATGCTGTAATTGTGATAGCGTAGTGAAAAAGATCAAAATCAGTGGACGCTCAACTTATTTTTGTCCTCAATGTCAAAAATAAAAAAGAAGAAAGGGGATAATAATGATTATTGGCTTAACAGGTGGTATAGCTACTGGGAAATCAACGGCTGCTGAATATTTAGAGCAAAAGGGAGCCAAAATTATTGATGCAGATCAAATTTCTCATCAGATTAGCCAGAAAGGAAAAAAAGGCTGGCAGCTTGTCGTTAACGAATTTGGAGACAAAATCTTAAAAGAAAATGGAAAGATTGATCGAGAAAAATTGGGAGAGATTGTTTTTTCTGATCCAGATAAAAGAAAAAAGTTGGAATCACTGCTGCATCCCTTGATTATTTATGAAATGAAGGAGCGGGCCCATCAGTATCTGGAGAATAATGAAATTATTATTTTTATGGCACCACTATTATATGAAGCTGGACTGGTTCGTTTTTGTGACCAGGTCTGGGTAATTTCCAGTTCAAAAGAAAATCAGATAAAAAGATTAGAAAAAAGAAACAATTTTAAGCGAGAGGAAGCTTTAAAGAGAATAAATTCTCAAATGTCTCTGGAAAAGAAAAAAGAAAAAGCTGATGTAATTATTGAAAACAACTCTACAATTGAAACCTTAAAATCAAAATTAGATTTATACTGGGAGAAATTATTGAAGGGAGAAGATACTAAATTGATTAGAATTGCTCTAGTAGCTCACGATGAGAAAAAAGATGATATGATTAGATTTGCCAAAAAACACAGAGATGTTCTGACAAAAATGAGACTGATTGCTACTGGAACAACCGGTCAGCGATTAATTGATGAGACAGGACTGGATGTAGAAAGAATGGCTTCTGGTCCAATTGGCGGAGATCAGATGATTGGCGCAGAAATTGCTAAAGACCGTCTGGATGGAGTTATTTTTCTAAGAGATCCTTTAACTGCTCAGCCTCATGAACCAGATGTTAGTGCACTTTTAAGGCTCTGTGATGTGCATGAGATTCCTTTAGCCACTAATTTAGCAACTGCAGAAATGATTATTCACTCTCTGGCTGAAAAAAATAGAGCCTGATCAAAGGGAGGAAAAGGTAGTTGAGTATAGAATATATTAATAAAGGGATAATTATTTTACTTTTATCGGTATTAGTGTTTTTAGTTGTCAGTAATAATTTTGATTTGTGGATAATCAGAAGAAATATAGAACCTGTTAAATATCAGAAGGAAATTAATAAATATGCGCAAGAATTTTCTTTAGAGACTGAATTGCTAGCTGCTTTAATTTATGTAGAAAGCCGTTTTGATAAATATTCTGAGTCTGCTAAAGGAGCTGTTGGTTTGATGCAGTTAATGCCTTCGACAGCTTTCTGGGTTGCAGAACAGCTTGAATATGATAATTTTAATTTAGAAGATCTTAATGATCCAGAATTAAATATTAAATTTGGCAGCTGGTATTTTGCTTATTTGTATCAAAAATTTGATAATAATTTGATTAAGACTATTGCAGCTTATAATGCAGGAGAAAGTAATGTTAAAAACTGGATTGATGACGGCTGGAAGGGAAATATGGAACATAAATTACCTTTTGATGAAACAGACAATTTTGTCAGGAGAGTTATCTCTACTCGAAATTATTATCGGAAAAATAATCTTGAAATTTTCAGTTTATCAAATTTGAATCTTTTTTTATCTCAAGTATCTGATTAAAATAGAAAATATTACCTTATATTGAATAATAATGATATATAGTTGGATACAACTTGATTTTTTTAGTAAATAATTATATAATTTAAGTTAGTAAATAATTTAAGTGTTAAACTATTAAATTTGTTTTTTCTTTTTAAAAAATTAGATACATCTGAGAAGGAGGTGTAAATTTAAAAAGAAGAGATTAGCGAGTATATATATATATTAAATAATTAGGAGGGAA
>JAXKWB010000191.1:0-6238 GCA_036172385.1 Halanaerobiales bacterium
ACTTTAGTGATGAAGTTTTCGATTTTACCATTTTTAAGAATTTCTATCACTGATGTTTCTATCTCTAAAGCATCGGTACCCGAATCATTTTCAATAATTCCAGCAAAAAAATCAAAATAAACCTCTTTTATAGCATAATTAGGAACTTTAAAGTATATTAATCCGCTTTCTTCCCTGGAGATTGTTAAAAAGCCTAAATAAAAAAGTAATGAAAGAAAATCTTTTTTATTGAAATTTTTTTCTAAATTGAATTCTCTAGTGATTTTACCAATCTGTTCATAACCAGCTATGATATCTTCTAAAATAGCAAAATTGCGTTTTTTATCCTGCAAACTAAAGAGATTCTGCAGTTTTGAATAATCACTTGCTATACTGCTGTCAACCAACTCATCAACTTCTCTATTCAACTTCTGATAATTATTAAAATAATATAAAACCATATCACTATTAAATATTTTTTCTTCTGCATACTGGCTGAAAAGATATCCATTATAGTATTCTTTTAATTTTAATAAAAGTTCATCTTTGTTTTCTTCAGCAAAAGAAATTTTATCCAGTATCTCTTTGACTTCTGTTAATGTAAAACCCAGAACCTGATTAAAGTTTGGATCAGTTGTTAGATTAGACGCGATATTGAAGCCGCTCGTCATACTATCAAGAGTAATAGGGCTAACCCCGGTTACAAAAAGTCGATCTATAACTTCACCACTCTTCTTTTTTATAACTTCAAAAAACTTGCGCAGAAATCCCTGCCTGCTGACAGTGTTTTCAAAGCTATCTATTGTTTCAAATCCCAATATTTCATTGGCAAAATGATCATATTCATCAATTAAAAGATATACTTTTTCCTCTACTGTAGTACCAAGTTTAGTTAAAAAATTCTGAAGCTCAGTATGAGCATTATTCGTTTTTCTATACTCAAAATTAAAATTGTATTTATCCATAAATTTACTTATACTATCTCTTATCTCATTTAAAAAATCTGTTTCAATATTGTCTTTAGTTTCTATTCCCGAAAAATCAAACTTTAAAATATAATAGCTGCTGGCATTATTAGTTTTGTTTTTACCAATATATAGATCAGAAAATAACTGATCAAAGTTTTCTTTATGCTCAAGTCCATAATAGTATTCCAGTGTCGAAAGAAAAAGTGTCTTACCAAATCTGCGCGGCCGCAAAAAGAAAATATACTTTTCGCCATAACTCTCTAAAACTTCAATGAATCTTGTTTTATCAATGTAAATATAATCTTCTCTTCGCAGCTGATAAAAATCGCTTAAGCCATATGGAATTTTAGACATCTTTTCACCTTCTCCTTTGAACTAATTTTATCTACCACAGCATTTTTTATATTTTTTACCACTACCACAGGGACAGGGATCATTACGTCCTACCTTTTCCTCTGTTCTGACAATTGTCCCCTCACTGTTGCGGGAATATTCGTCATTTTCAGCAGCTGAGTTAAAATCTTCTCCTGCAGACTGATTAAAAAAATCAAACAGGCCATTATTTTTTCTGGCAGCTTTCTGCTCTGTTAGTTCAGCTTTATAAAGTCGAATCTGAACTTTTTCTTCTCCGTGGATTGTGCCCAGAATTATTAGAGTTTCTAATAAATATTCAGGCAGATTTTGTATCTCTTCCACAGCCAGATAATCATAACCAACCTTACTTCCAATTTCCTGTAGAGTCAGAACAAACATTTCATGAAAATCAAGAATTCCATTTTCCCAGTATTCTATTGTTTTTTCCGCTGCCTGATCGGTAGCAAACTGTTCTAAACCACTGCTGACAAAAATATGAGTAGTTGAATCACCGGCTTCCAGTCCTGCTGTTAAAGTTTCACAAGTATAACCATCAATCTTTTCCAGGGCTTTGACAGCATCCTCACAGGCAAGATCACTCTGTTTTTCATCTACCAGATCTATTATTGTCGGTACAGCCTTAACTGAATTAATTTCAATCAGGTAGTCAAACATCCGACTTATTGAAGCTGCATATCTATTCTTTTTTAAATGCTCGATTACCCTGTCTTCAAAAACATCTCCGCTCTCAAGAAATAGCTCAACCAAAGCAGCTGGCAGATTCTCTCTGTCCTGAGTTATCTGCTGCCAGAGATAATCCTGATCCTCTTTTGATTTTTGAATCATTTTTTGATAATTATTATCCTCTAAAACTACTAATAACATTACCACCAGTTCTAAACTAAAAAACTTGACTGAAAAATGCTGCTGAATTGTTTTTTTGTTATCCAGAATAAAGTTTAAAAGATAAAGCAGCCAGTAATCTTCTTCCCGCAAATTTTTTCTTTCTTTATTTAAAAATTCTGGGTCGAAATTATCCAGTTCCAGTTTTTCGGAAAAATTATAGCGCTGATTTAACTCTGCCATAATCTTTTCTGCCAGACGGAAAATAAAATCAAAATATTGATTATTCTGATGTAAACTGCAGAGTTCTGCTCCCAAAAATGAATTCAGCCGCTCTACACCTTCGTTTTGAGGATAGTAATATTTTAAAGTTTCCAGCGAATCTTCCAGCGGCTGCTGCTGCCAGAAATTCATAAATAAATTGCTGAACTCTTCTGCTTTAAATAAGGTGTTGAATTTTGCTATTACTTTTTCCTGATCAAATTTTTCCGGTTTTTTGGTCAGAGTTTCTAAAATAAGATTAATATCTTTTTCATCTTTATAGGAAATGAGGGCGTTCATATAGCTTTCCATAAAGGGAAACGGGGAGCTGAAATCTTTATCAAAATATCTCAGCATCGCATATGCCTCATCTGTCTGCAAAATTTCCAGAGCTTCAATTACTACTAAAAAAGTGTTAACATTAGTTTGCCTTCCATCTATCTGCAAAAGGAGGTTGACAATTCTATTCTTCTGCTTTCCTTTCTGGGCCAGAGCTTTGAGTATATGTGCCTGCATTTCAAAACTGATCTCAGTTTTTCCTTCTACCAGTCCAAATAAGAAATCAGAATCGATTAGCTTCCAGTTTTCTCGCAAGTAAGTCATGATAAGATATTTCATCCGCTCAATTTTTTTGAGCATTTTTGGCTGAATAAACTTTTTGGTGTACTTATATGTAATCTCGGAATCTGGATAAAATTTAACCAGCTGTTTGTAGGCCCAGTGCTGAACCAGGCTTTCCTTATTCTCACAGAATCCTGCATAATCTTCTTTTGTAAATAAAAATTCTTTCATTATCAATTCACCCTGTCATCTAGTATTTTTTTATCTCATTTTTATTATATCATATAGCTAACAAAAAGCCACTACCTGCGATAGATAGTGGCTAATCAATCTAGATTAGTTATTAAATACTGGTTTTCCGGTCTCAATAACTATTTCATGGTGATGGTCTTTTAAATAAGCTTCCAGCTCACCCTGTCTCTTTTGAGTCCCTTCTAATCTGGAAACTCGATGCTCTAATTGATCAAATTTAGCTCCGTGTTCCTCAGAATTAGCAAGGAGAGCCCGCACAATATTTGTGTTTTCCTCCAGCTGCGGCTTCATTTCAGAGACATCTGTTTTTAGTGTTGACACATCACTTTTTAATGAAGATACATCACTTTTAAGTGAAGACACATCACTTTTAAGTGAGGATACATCATCCTTAACGCCAGAAATTTCTTCTCTTACAACCTGTCTGATACCATCTAAAAGCTCCTGATCCAAAGTTAACACCACCTATCTCTTAATCGTTTCCATGAGCGGCATTTAATTTCTCGATCGATTAGCTGTATAAATAAGCTGTAACGAATTTAATTATTAAATAAATTATATCACAGCAGCTGATGATAATAAAGAAATTTTAACTTTATAAATTAACGAACCTGTACCAGGTACAAAATCTCAATTTTGTGCCTGGTCCTAATCATTTAATTTGTCAGTGTTATTTTTCGACATATATCGACAAGTAAACGGTAGGTGCACATTTATTTAAGGTAAAGATCCACTTCTCGAGCTGCTTTTCTACCTTCATCAATGGCATTAACAATCAGGCTCTGACCGCTTCTCATATCACCGGCGGCAAAGACACCTTCGACATTAGTCGTAAAATCACCGTAATCGGCTTTAACATTGGAGCGTTCGTCCTGTTCAAGTCCGGCCTCTTCAATTATTTTTTCTTCCGGTCCTAAAAAGCCCATTGCAATCAAAATCAGATCAGCAGGCCAGATTTTCTCTGTCCCCGGCTGTTCTATCGGTACAAAGCGGTTATCTTCATTTCTTTCCCAGTTAACTTTGACTGTTTTTACACCATCGATAACTTTTTGACCGTCAACCTCTTCCGTAATTATTTCTTCGGTCATAATCAGGAACTCTCTCGGATCTGACCCAAAAACCTCGACTGCTTCTTCCTGACCATAGTCGACTTTTAGAGTTTTGGGCCACTCCGGCCAGGGATTATCAGCCTGCCGCTCATCCGGTGACTTGGGCATAATCTCAAACTGTTTGACGCCTTTAGCACCCTGTCTGATGGCTGTAGCTACACAGTCAGTCCCTGTGTCTCCACCACCAATCACAATTACATCCTTATCCTCAGCAGAGATATAGTCTTTATTTTGATCTCCCAGGATATGCTTTGTATTGGCTTTCAGATAATCAACTGCAAAGTGAACGCCTTCTGCATCCCGACCCGGAACCTCGAGATCTCTGGCCTTTGTTGCTCCACCTGTCAGAACAACTGCATCAAATTTCTGCTTTAGTTCTTCCAGACTTAGATCTTTACCGATTTCAGTTTCAGTTATAAATTCTACTCCTTCAGTTTCCATAATATCCAGCCGGCGCTGCAGAACCTCTTCTTTATCCAGCTTCATATTGGGAATTCCATAAACCAGCAGTCCACCGATTCTATCCTGACGCTCATAAACAGTTACTTTGTGTCCCAGCTTATTTAGCTGATCAGCTGCTGCCAGTCCGGCCGGGCCAGAACCAACTACAGCTGCTGACTTTCCGGTTCTAACTTCCGGCGGCTCAGGCTTAATCCAGCCTTCTGCAAATGCTTTTTCGATAATCTGATATTCATTAGCTTTGATGGTCACTGCCGGATCATTTAAGCCCAGAGTACAGGAACCCTCACATGGTGCAGGGCAGACTCTGCCCGTAAACTCAGGGAAGTTATTGGTTTTAAGCAGTCTTTTTACTGCCTCTTTCCATTTCCCTTTATAGATTAAATCATTCCACTCCGGAATCAAATTATTAACCGGACAGCCGGAGACCATACCACCAATCTCCAGACCGCTGTGACAGAAGGGGATTCCACATTCCATACAGCGGGCTCCCTGAATTTTAGCAGCTTCCTCGCTAAATTTATTTTTAAATTCTTTCCAGTCCTTGATTCTCTCTTCTGGCAGGCGTTCTTTTGGAACTTCCCGCTGATATTCCATAAATCCAGTTGCTTTACCCATTTTATCTCCTCCTCTGTCCTAATTTCCGCTGACTCGAGCTTTGTCCTGAGCATTTTCTTCAAAAGCCTTCATTAAAGCATCATCTCTGCTCAATCCCTGAGCCTTAAAGTTATCAATCGCAGTAATCATCCGCTTATAATCACAGGGCATGACGCGAATGAATTTCGATTTATTTTTTTCCCAGTTATTTAAAATCTTTGCGGCTCGATCACTGCCGGTATATTTTAAATGATCTGCAATCATTTCTTTGACCATTATTTCGTCTTCAGTTTCTGTTAAATACTCCAGCTCAACCATATCTCCATTAACCTTTTCTCTGAAATCAGATTTCAGATCAAATACATAGGCAGTTCCCCCGGTCATTCCGGCGGCAAAATTACGTCCAACCTGGCCGAGTACAACAACTCGACCACCTGTCATGTATTCACAGCCGTGATCTCCCAGGCCTTCCACAACAGCATTGACACCACTGTTCCGGACACAGAAACGCTCACCTGCTTTTCCTTCTATATAAGCTTCTCCAGCTGTTGCTCCAAAAAAGGCAACATTTCCAATGATAATATTATCCTCAGCCTCAAATTTCGACTTCTCAGATTTCTCAACAATCACCTTAGCTCCAGAAAGTCCTTTACCCAGATAATCATTGCTGTCTCCTTTGAGTCTAAAAGTAACTCCCTGAGGCAGATAGGCAGCAAAACTCTGTCCGGCAGAACCGGTAAAGTTAAGCTGAATTGTATCCTCCGGCAGTCCTTCAGCTCCATGGCGTTTAGTTATCTCACTGCCCAGAATAGTTCCCACAACTCGATCTGTATTTTTACTTTTTAAATCTTTTTC
>JAXKWB010000192.1:0-8962 GCA_036172385.1 Halanaerobiales bacterium
GTTTTTATATAGATGAAAAAGAAAATCAAAAAAAGATAAAAAAATTATTACAAATCACACTGGAGGAAAACCAATTAAAAAAACTGAAAGATTATCTGGAAAGCGGTCAGCTTAATATTTTATCTAAAGAAGAAGTTTATGGGAATCCAGACGATTTTAAAGCGGAAGACATGCTCGGTTTACTTGAAGATCAGGTAAAATCAGCTTTAAAAGAGGGATATAGAGGCTTTAGTATCTCAGGTGAATTAAAAGGAGTAGTTGATTTTGCAGGTGGTAAAGAAGAAATAATTGAGTATGAATGGAAACTTCACGATCGGATATTTGAGAAATATCCTGTCAGTGCCCTCTGCCGCTATAATATTAATGAATTTGATAATCAGGTTATTAAGGCTGCAGTTGAACTTCATGATTATATAGTCTGGCAGGGTAAACTGCACGAGAATCCTTATTATATAGATCCAGCGGGCTATAGAAAAAACAAGATTGAAGAATATGAAATTAAAAGCTGGCTTAAAAATATTAATGAATATAAGAAAAAAGAAAGTTTATACAAAAAAGCTATCAATCAGAGCCAGGCAAAATATGATAAGCTTTATAATAATGCTCCGATTGGAATTATAAAAACTAATTCTGCGGGTAAGGTAATTCATATTAATCAAAAAATGGCTGAGATTGCAGGCTATGATAATATAGTTGAAGCAATTAATAATTACAGTAATCTGGCAAAAGAGTTTTATGTCAGGCCTGAAAGAAGAGACGAATTTTTAAATGAGTTAAAGCGAAAGGGAGAAATAGAAAATTTCGAATTTGAAGCAAGAAAAAATAATGGTGGGCGGATCTGGCTGAATATGAATGCTCAGATAGCTGAAAAAAATCAGGATGGATCTTTTATTATTGAAGGTTTTGTTTTTGATATCAGTGAGAAAAAGAAATATGAGTCTGATTTAAAAGGAAAAAAAGAGGAACTTTCTGCTTATAATCAGCAGCTGCAGGCCTATAATGAAGAGATTACTGCAATGAATGAAGAACTGGAGTCTTCTTTTACTGAATTAGAAGAATTAAATAATAGATTTGAAAAAATGATTGCTTTAGTTTCTGATATAGATAATTTAAGCACCATTTCGGAAAATGAATTTTTAATTAAAATTTTACAGCAGGCAGTAGCGATTGTTCCGGAAGCCGATTATGGTAGTGTCTATGTTTTTGGAGAAGAGTATGTAGAATATATAGACTGTATTGGTTTTAATCTGGAGGTTTTAAAGGAGCAGGAAATTAAAAATGAAGCCTTTTATAATTATGACTCTTCAATCGGAATAATAAATTCAACTGATCTTAAAACAAGAAATGAGAAAAACATGACTGAGCGGGATTTTAAAAACTTAAAAGAAGAAAGCTTAAATAAAATTAAAGAAACAATGTTTATGGATTTAGAAATAAATGGCAGCAAAAAAGCCGGGATTAGTCTTGATATTAAAGCTGGCAGCAATAAAGTTTTTACTGATGGTTCTAAAAAAATATTTAAAGCTTTCTATAATATTGCTTCTTCTTTTTACAAATTAAAAGAATATAATTTTCTCCAGAATAATTTCACCAGAGAGATCATTTCCTCGACTATCAAAATGCTGGAAATGTATGATTTATATACCAGAGGTCACTCGGAAAATGTAGCTGAGCTGGCTGTGGAAATAGCAGAAGAAATGGAACTTTCTCAAAAAACAATTGATAATATTTACTGGAGTGGACTGGTTCATGACATTGGAAAGATGCTGATTCCACTGGAAGTATTGAATAAAAGGGGAAAACTTACTAAAAGCGAATATGAACTTATTAAAGAACATTCGGTGCTGGGCAGTAATGCATTAAAAAGTTCAAATTCCTTAAAGCAAATAGCAGATTATGTACGCCATCATCATGAGCGCTGGGATGGGCGAGGATATCCTGATGGACTTCAGGGCGGAGAGATTCCTATCGAGTCAAGGATAATTTGTGCAGCAGATGCCTGGGATGCAATGCGCTCTAAAAGAACTTATAGGGAACCGCTGACTTTTGATCGCGCCCTGACGGAAATTAAAAATAATCAGGGAACTCAGTTTGATACGGATGTGGCAGAGGCTCTTATAAACATTTTAGAAAATCAGGCTGAAAATGATTAATATTTAAAGCTTAAAAATAAAGTATTTCAAAATTGAGGATAAAAATTGGGTCAGTGATTTAAAGATCTGGGTTTCCTCTTTTTTTAATTTAGCCTGAGCCCTATTATGGGAGATTTAATTTAAACTCCTGTTTAGCTAGCAAGTTTTTTTAGTGAAATTTTAATTTATAAATTATAAGTTTTATGCTATAATTATAATTCAGGATAGATAGAGATATAAAATAATATAAATGAACCAAAATTTTAAGGAGGTTTTTATTTTGAGTAAATCCGACATGACGGTAATTAAACGGGATGGAAGAGAAGTAGCATACAGTCGGGATAAGATTACTAAGGCTATCAACAGAGCAATGATTGAATCAGGAGAAGATGCAGCTGAGGATGATGCAGAACAGGTAGCTTTAGATGTAGAATCAGATTTGATAACAGAATTTTACAATCAGGATAAGACGCCTAAGGTAGAAGAAATCCAGGATTTAGTGGAAGAAAAATTAATGAAGGCTGCCTATGTGTCAACTGCAAAGACTTATATTTTATACAGAAATAAAAGACAGCAGTCAAGATTGCACAGAAAAAAGGAAAAGGAAAATGCACTTTTAACAAATGAATTTTTAAGCAAATATAAGCATCAGCCAAACCCTTTTCCCACTGAGCTGGGAGAATTTATTTATTACAGAACATATTCACGCTGGTTAGAAGAAGAGCAGCGCCGCGAATACTGGTGGGAAACAGTAAAAAGAGCTGTGGAATATAACTGTTCCCTGGCCCAAACAACTAAAAAAGAAGCAGAAAAATTGTATGACAATGTATATAATTTGAGAAACTTTTTAGCTGGCCGTACTTTATGGACTGCTTCTACAGAGTCTTCTAAAAAATATGGTATGTCAAATTACAACTGTTCTTTTACAGTTATCGACAGTTTTAAAGCCTATCAGGACCTGTTTTATCTGTTAATGATCGGATCTGGAGTTGGCTTCCGTGTCCTTCCGCGTGATGTAGAACAGCTGCCAAAAATTAGAACAGATATTGAAGTTATTCATAAATATTATGAGCCGGTAGAAAAGGATGAAAGAAGAGAATACACCGACTTTGATTTTGATGAAGACGATGTAGTTACAGTTAATGTAGGTGATTCCAAAGAAGGCTGGATTCAGTCTCTGGAATATTATTTTAAGTTCCTGGTGGATCATGCCTACCGCCCTCTGAAAAGAATTATTTTTAATTATGATTCTGTGCGCCCAAAAGGTGAAAAACTAAAAACTTTTGGTGGAACAGCTTCCGGACATCAGAGTTTAAAGCGGATGTTCACAAAAATCGATAAATTATTAAAAGAAAAGCCTGATCGTGATTTAGATGATATTAATCGGGTTAAGTTAAAACCAATAGATGCAATGGATGTGGCAAATATAATTGCCGAAAATGTTGTCTCCGGTGGAGTTAGACGCTCATCTCAGATCTGTCTTTTCAGTGAAGATGATAAAGAAATTGCTCAGGCCAAGAATAATTTATATGTTAAAGAAGATGATGAATGGGTAATTAATAAAGAAATATCTCACCGTCAGATGAGCAATAATAGTATTTTCTACGAAGATAAACCTACTAAAGAACAGCTAAGCTGGCATGTTAAGCAGATGCGCTTTAGTGGTGAACCTGGATTTATTAATGCTGTAGAAGGAAGCCGCCGCCGTGAGAACTTTAAAGGAGTTAATCCCTGTGCAGAGATTCTTTTAGATTCCAGAGGTGTCTGCAACTTAACTTCCTTAAATGTGATGGCTTTTGTTGATGAGGAAGGGGATCTGGACAAAGATGCAATGTTTGAAGCTCAAAAGCTTTCAGCCAGATCTGGTTATAGAATGGCTTTAATTGAATTTGAATTACCAGAATGGGATCAAATTAATAAAAGAGATAGATTAATTGGGACTTCCTTAACTGGCTGGCAGGATATGAAAAATGCTGCTGATTTAAATGAAGCTCAGGAAGCGGAGCTGTTGGAAGAACTGCGTGAAGTAGCTCATCAGGCAGCCAGAGAAATTGCAAAAGAGGTAGGAGATAATGAGCCCAAGCTGATTACTACTGTTAAGCCTGAGGGAACTCAGACTCAGATGCCTACAGTTTCCAGTGGACTGCATTATTCTCACAGTGCCTATTATGTGCGGAGAGTTAGAATTTCTGCTTCTGATCCGCTGGCCCGGGTCTGTGAAGAACTCGATTATCCCATATATCCAGAAGTTGGTCAGGATCCAGATGATCCGGAAACACTGGTTGTGGAATTTCCGGTTAAGGCTCCCGAAGGAGAAGTTAAGGGAGATGTAGATGCGATAGATCAGCTGGAAACATATAAGATGTTTATGGAAAATTATGTTGATCATAATGCTTCTATTACTGTTCATGTTAAAGATGATGAATGGGAAGATGTAGAGGAATGGTTATGGGAAAACTGGAATAGTGTAGTTGGTATTTCCTTTATTTCCTATAGTGATAACTTCTATGATTTAATGCCCTATGAAGAAATAACAGAAGAAGAGTACAATCAGCGGGTTGAAGAGATGGAAAGATTTAATCCTTCTCTGGTCTCAAAGTATGAAACAGAATACTTAGAAAGAGAAATTGATGATGCTTCCTGTGAAACAGGAGCCTGTCCGGTAAGATAATGTACCCGTACCGGGTATGGAACCAATTAATGGTAAAAAAACTCTGATAAATAAAAGCACCCTTAAAGGCTTGATTAATCTGCCAGTAAGGGTGTTTTTTTGTTTTCGTTAACTATCTTATTTTATTAGTCAGTATTTTTATGATAGAATATTTAAATAGTGAGATATGCGGCAGAATTAAATTTTTAAATCAGCTCAGGCTGAATTCTGTCAATACTATCTGAGCAATACAAATTAAATTTGTTTTAATTGGAGGGTTAATATGGCACTTAAAACAAAATCAAACCGGATGGGGGAAGAGCCGATAATTAAATTGCTTTTTAAATTATCTGCTCCTGCAATTGCAGGAATGCTCATTCAGGCTCTGTATAATATAGTAGATAGTATTTATGTCGGCCGTTTAAGTACAGATGCTTTATCTGCTCTTTCAATTTCTTTTCCAGTCCAGATGTTTTTAATTGCGGTTGGAGTAGGAACAGGAGTGGGTACCAGTTCTTTGATTTCAAGGTTACTGGGAAAAGGAAATAAGTGTCGGGCTAATAATGTGGCAGAACATGTCTTTTTTATTGCAATAATTTATGGAATTCTCGGGGGACTGCTGGGAATATTCTTCTCAGAAAATATCATCAGATTATTTACTGATGATCCAGTTTTAATAGACTTAGGCTATCAGTATATAAATATTATTTTAACTGGCTCGATTGCAATTTTTATTCCTGCAACTTTTAACTATATACTGCGGGGCGAGGGAAATACTTTTGTTCCGATGCTGACCATGATGATCGGAGCAGTCCTAAATATGATTATTGATCCCTTTTTAATTTTTGGACTGGGACCATTTCCCCAGCTTGGGGTAGCGGGTGCTGCCTATGCAACTGTATTTTCTCGTATAATTGGTGGTATCTTTATTATTTTTGTTCTATTTAGTGATAAAAATGAATTAACCCTACGATTAGAGGATTTTGAATTTGATTTTCAAATTATTAAAGAAATCTATAATGTTGGTATTCCGGCAATGGCCAACCGGCTGCTGTTTAGTGTTTCAATTGTCTTTATCAATTTAATACTGGGAGCTTTTTCTGCGACAGCAATTGCTGTTATGGGCTTAATTTTTAGAATGCAGTCTTTTTTCTTGATGATGGTCTTTGGCCTAACTCAGGGATATCTGCCGATAGTCGGCTATAATTACGGCCATAATAATCCGGAGCGGATGAAAAAAACAATACTGGTTGGGAATGCAGCTGCTTTAAGTTTTGGGGTCTTCGGTTTTATAGTTTTTCAGCTATTTCCAGGGGCAATCATCAGATTATTTAACAGTGATCCCAAACTTTTAAATATTGGAATTGAAGCCTTAAGAAGAGTAAGTCTATCTTATTTCTTTATGGTTTTAAATATTATTGGAGTGGCAACTTTTCAGGCCGTTGGGAAAGGAATGCCCAGTTTTGCGATCACATTTTTGCGTCAGGCGATACTTTTAGTTCCCGGAATGTATCTTTTAGGAGAATTTTTTGGACTGGATGCTGTCTGGTTTTCCTTTCCGATTGCAGAAACAGTCTCTTTTGTAATCATGATAGTCTGGCTGACAGCTACAATTAAAAGTTCAATGGCCAGGATGAGAGAAACAGTTTAAAGTTTAAATTGGTTGAAAAGAAGATAACAGTCCTGTTCAGGGATATAGGAGGAATAAGATGTCGACAGCTATTAAAATACGAGATATTAATAAAAGTTATGGGAATTTACAGGCTCTAGATGATATAAATTTGGATATTCAAAAAGGTGAGTTTTTTGGTCTGTTAGGTCCAAATGGGGCCGGCAAAAGTACTTTAATTGGAATTTTGGGTGGTCTGGTCCATAAAGATTCGGGAGAGGCTACAGTTTTAGGTAATGATATCATAACGGAGTATAGGAAAACAAAAAAATCACTGGGAATCGTGCCTCAGGAGATTACTTTTGATCCCTATTTTACGGTTAGAGAAACACTGGAGATTCATTCTGGCTATTTTGGAATTAAAGATAATGGAGATAAAATTGATGAACTGCTAAATGCCCTGAGCCTTGATGATAAAGCAGAGATCGGGCCGCGACAGCTGTCAGGTGGAATGAGAAGAAGGCTCTTGATTGCTAAAGCTCTGGTCCATGATCCGGAAATAATTGTTTTAGATGAGCCAACTGCCGGGGTTGATGTAGAATTGAGAAACAGCCTCTGGGAATACGTAACAAACTTAAACGAGCAGGGAAAAACTATCATTTTAACTACTCATTATCTGGAAGAAGCAGAGGCCCTCTGTGACCGGATTGCAATTATGAATAAGGGCAGGATAGTTAAGGTTGACAGCAAGGAAAATCTGATTAATTCGATTGATAAAAAGGTGATTAGTGTTAAATTTGCTGACCCAGTAAAAGGATTTGAGGAAGAATTAGTAGAAATTGATTTTGAAATAAGTGATGATCAAAGAGAGATCAAAATTGAATCTGCAAAAAAGAATTTGAATAAAATTCTCAGGAAAATAAATGACTTGAATTTAGATATTATTGACATGGACATTGAAAGTGCAAAACTGGAAGATGTCTTTATTAAGCTGACTAATTTAGGGGATGATGATAATTAATACAATTACTTTTTTGAGTCTGGTTAAAAGAGAGGTTTCGAGATTTTCTAAGGTGGCCATTCAGACAATATTTGCACCTTTGATTTCAACAGGTCTATATTTAATTATCTTTTCCTATTCTTTTCAGAATCGAGAGGTTGCGAGATATGGAATTCCCTATATTAATTTTATTGTTCCCGGTTTGATTATGATGAGTTTAATTCAGAATTCATTTGCCAATACTTCTTCTTCCTTAATCGGAGCTAAATATAATGGGATTATCATTGACTTTTTGCTGGCTCCTTTTTCTCACATTGAACTAACTCTAGGATTTATGATCGGGGGAATGGTCCGGGGAATGCTGGTTGGTATGGTGACCTATTTAGTAGCTACTTTCTTTTATGGAGGAGCCGTTGCCCATCCGTTTTTAGCAGTATTTTTTGCGATTTTAGTTTCTTCCATCTTCTCGCTTTTTGGAATAATTGCCGGCCTGTGGGCGGAAAAGTTTGATCATGTTTCAATTTTTTCCAACTTTTTTATTACGCCGCTAACTTTTTTAAGTGGAGTTTTTTATTCTGTTAAAGGACTGCCGGGAATCTGGAGTGAGGTATCTTTATTCAATCCTGTTTTTTATATGGTAGATGCTGTCCGTTACTCTTTTGTCGGCCAATCCGATATTGCACCTGCTTTTTCGGCTTTAATAATCGGCAGTCTGGTTGTTATTTTACTGGTGATAGTTACTTATTTATTTAAAATTGGGTATAAGGTTAAAAGTTAAAAAATTTAAATGGAGGTTAAAATCATGGCCTGGATGGGGAAAATTCTTGGAGGAACAGTTGGCTGGTCTTTTGGTGGCCCTTTGGGAGCAGTAATTGGAGCTGCTATCGGGAATCACTTTGATCAGAGCAGTTCCAGTAATTATAATGGCAATCAATTTGGAACTGGGCAGAGAGGTAATTTAAATCAGCAGGAAGAAAAACAGACAATCTTTTTTAGCAGTATTTTTTCGATGCTGGCGAAATTTGCTCAGGCTGATGGAACAGTCAGCAGATTTTAAAGAAGTTAAGCGCAAATACCGTAAAAAGGCAAAAGAATTTCATCCGGATAATGTTATTGGAAAGGGTTTGCCGGAAGAATTTGTAGATTTTGCGGAAGAGGAATTCAAAAAAATTAATGATGCTTATGAGACAATTAAGGCAGAGAGAAGTGATTAAAATTAATTAACTTTTAGGTAATGACTATAATTCAGGGGGAGATGCTAAATGAAAATTGTAATGATCGAGCCGATCAATATTTCAATGCTGAAGATTGAAGAGTACAGACAGCGGCTGGAAGCAGAGGGCCATCAGCTGATTGCTTATTCTAATCGAGCCGAAGATGAACAGGAAATGATTAAAAGGATTAAGGAGGCAGACATTTTGATTATTGCCAACCAGCCTCTACCCGCAGAAGTAATTAAGGCAGCTGAAAAATTAAAGATGATATCGGTTGCTTTTACCGGTTTTGATCATCTTGCCCTGGATGCCTGCCGGGAAAATAATATTTTGGTTGCCAATGCTTCTGGTTATGCC